>JAUIGT010000254.1 GCA_030432615.1 Verrucomicrobiia bacterium | reverse complement strand
CGTCGGTTCGATAACTTCCGAGCCATCGCCTACTGGATCGCTGGCGGCCTTGAAATCAAAACGGCTCATGCTTCAACCCACTAAATTCTCGGGAGCGCCGCAATTGGCTGACCCACCACCAGTTCCCCCGCAAGCGCCGCGTCCGGTCCCTCCTTCGGAAGGAAGTTGTTGAATTGAATCAGCAACCGGCTCGTCATGTAGGGCCCCACCTCGGGGATGGCCGAGGGCGAGCCGCCGCCCTTCAGGGAGGCTTCGACGGTTTCGTTGACCTTGGGGTGACCGATTACCAGAACCTCTTCGGGATCATCGACCAGGGCCCCGGCTCCGAGGGCATAGTGGGAGTGGCTGTAGATGATCACCTTGATCGGCTTGTCGCTGATCTTTTCGATCGCTTCCCGGATACGCTCAGCTTCTTCCCGGGTGTCGCCGGTGTCATAGACGATCAAACCGTCCTCGGCTTCGATGACGGTGGTGTTGGCCAGCGAATACCCACCGATGCACCAGACGCCTTCGGCCAGCTTCTCCGTGGTGGGCTCCACGTAGAGAATCTTGGAAGCAGTCTCCAGGACCTCGGCCCGGGCCATCGCGCCACTGGGTGCTTCGACCAGATCCACAGCTCCACCCATGTAGGGTGAGGGATCTTCGGCGCGCAGTTGGCCGGCCAGCGTCATCGCGAGGATGGCCGTGCCGTGGGTAAGGACTCTGATCGTTTTCATCATTTTCGGTGCTGGCTTGCTCGTGATTGTTTTCTGAAAGGGTCTGATTTCCGTCGGGTGAACTACTTCACCGGCTCAATGGCGGGGAACTTCCATGAGCCGTCGAGAATCTCCTTGCGTGGCAGGTAGAGACGGATCGTGTAATTCCAGCCTTCGGTGATGGGCAGGTAGTTCTTGGCTTTGGGGTCACCGCCGAAATGGATGGTGTAGGAACCATCGTCGTTCGGCGTGGCCGAGGTGTTGTTGTAGCTGTTGCGATTGAGGTCGTTGGGGGCGAGGAAGCCGTCGGCGTCGTACACAGTGATCGACCAGAAGGCGTCCACCGGCACGTCTTTGACAGTGACCACATGGGGTGTCTTGCCGTCGTTCATTTCGACGGCATCGACGATGCCTTCGGCCATCGTGGCCGGTTGCCCGGCCCAGCCCGCGATCCCGATCAGGTGCCCCAAGGGGTCGATTTCGCCTTTGCGGCCGAAGGACGTGCTGGACTCAAGGCCGACGACCGCGGCAAGGTCGTTGACCGCCTTCCGCGCTTTGGCAAGGGCTTCGAGATCCCAATTCGGTGCCTCGAAAGGCCCCTTGCCGCCGCCCTCGAGGACGATGCCATCCTGCACGGCGTGAGCCCGCGCGGCATCGTCGGGATCGCCCGCATCGACGAAGGTGCGGAACAGCAGCATCGCGAAGCGGGTGCCGACCTCTTCCTCCGTCAGTTCATACTTGCCCGGCTTGGCATAGGCGAAGTTGAAGTGATCCTGGCTGATGACCAGCACCGATTGGAACCGCCCGTCCCCTTTCGGCAGAGTCACCGTCACCGGCTTCGAAAGGTCGATGATCGCGGCGGAGTAGAACGTGTCCTGGTTGGGCCGGATCACCGTCTGCGGCTCGTTGGCGGACGCGATCTTGCGATCATGGAAGAGTTCCCCGATGCCGATCTTTCTTTCCTTCATGGTCATCCGGAACATGGTGTCGGATTCGGCGCGCACGAGGTTCCGGATCGTGATGTCCTCGGCAAAGGCGAGCGTCGGGAGCAACAGTGTGGTTAGTAGCAGCGTTTTCATGATTTCTCCTTGCTGTAGGTTTTGGATAGTCCTTCGTTACTGCACTCGTTTCAGCGGCGGCAGCTCCCAGGTTCCGTCCAGGGCTTCTTCTTTCGGCCAGTAAAGACGCATAATGGCTGAGAACGGCCCCTTGGGCGCCGGCAGCCAGTTGGGTTCAAGGTCCTCGCCCGGCGAATCGTGCTGCAGGTAAAGCGTGATTCCACCGTCATCGTCCCGCACGAAATCGTCGAGCATGGGCGAGTTGAGCAGGTAGCGATTGATGGGGTTCTCCACCATCAGGCTTTCCGGCAGTTCGTACATCGTCAGCGACCAGAAGGAGTTGACGGGCGGCAACCGTCCCGGCGCAAACCGCAAAGTGTAACGGTGGGAGCCGTCGAGCTTTTCCCCATCGCCATCCACGTAGTAGGACGGGTAGATCGCCTCTTCCTCGCTGTGTCCCCAGATGCCGAGAACGGCGGCGGCCATGCGATAGAGGTAGTTGTTCTTCAGATGCTCCCTGGTGCCGAAGATCTCGCCGGAACCGACCTCGCCCGCGTCGGCCTGCTCCTTCAACGCCGCAAAGTCTGCCCAGGCATCGCCAATGCCCTGGCCGATGGCCGCTTGCACTTCCGGGGAGAATGACTCCCAGTCGAAGTTTTTTCCGGCACCGATGCCGAGTCGGGCGAACCGGTCCATGAGCTCCTTTTCGGAGGGATGGGTGGGGCAGAACTGCAGCACGAAATTCAGCTGCTGGAATACCTCGGGTGATTTCTTGATTTCATCGCGCGTCAACGGCTCGATAAAGTTGATCGCGGGTGCGGCTTGGGGCACCGGCTGGCCGAGAAACGCGGAGAGGGGCTGCACCTTGTAGCCGGCCTGGACGGCCTTCACGTTGTCCAGATCGGCCGGGTTGAAGAGCTGGGTTCGGTAGACGGCGACCGCCAGTTCGGTTTCGCAGTGGATCACTTTGGCAATGCCATCGGGCACTTCGCCCTTCCACCCCGGCCCGGCGACCAGAAAATCACCGCCGTCGTTGCCTGTCGTCCGGCTGCCGATGTAGTCGAAGTTATGGGTGTATAGGTCGATCAGTTGGATGTTGAAATAGCGCCCCTTTTCAACCGGAGGCACCGTCAACACAAAGGGTTCGGTGCGCAGGTCCAGGGCCAGCCAACTGTAGGGCGTATCGGAATTGGCGGTTTGCACGGCCCGGTCCTCGTGCGTGTAGACCCGCGCCAGGTTCACGAGCCGGTTGATCGGCGACTTGTAATCAGGACTCGTCTCGTCCACGAAGGCCCCATGGAAGACGCGGAAGTTGTCCACCATCGGATTGGCGTAGAGATACGCTTCCTTGGCGATGGCACGGACCTCCTCCTTCGCCAAGGCTACGGAGGACGTGTCTTCGGGCGAAACGTCGGTCGCGGCGGGCCGTGAGGCCGGTTCGGAGGAGCGGTCACAGCCACAGAAGAAGAGCCCGGCGGCGATCAGGATGGGGGTGGTGAGAATGCGGGTCATGTCAGTTTGTGTTGTGTTTCGAGAGTGGGCGGAAGGCGGGCTCACTCGATCGTCGACTCGTCGATGTCGTCGGCGGGGACCTCGGACCAGTTTTCGTCGGGTTGGTAGGTGGTGATGGCTTAGGCGGCCTTGGCGGTGATTGCCGTCAGCGACGAGGGCCGGAGGTGGAGTCGATTGCTCATTCTCATTTCCCTGGTTTGTGCTTCGATGGCACTCCCTCCCGGCTCGATGCCTGAGGCCGTCCACCAATGGCTTGGTGGACTCCGCACTCCACTCCGGTTCGCCGGGCGCTAGTCAATCACGTTGTATTCGGAGGGACTCACTTCCTGCTCGTCGGGGTTCTTGATGTCGAAGACGACCTTGTGCAGTTGTCCCGGGGTGAAGATGAACTTGCCCTTGTCTTCATACTCCTCGTTCACCGGCAGGCCTTCGTCGCGGCCGACATCGAAGGTCTCGTGGCCGGTGAAGGCCGCGTAGACCGTTGCCTTGATGTCCATCTCGCCGACCTTCTTGTCATTGATGAAGAATTCGACGGTGGAAGGACCGTTGAGCTTGGCCTCTTTCATGGTGTGCTTCAGCGTGATTTTCACGTCTCCATGCGGGATCTTCACATCGCCGTCGAAGTCGTGCCAGTAGAGGCCGAGCGTGGAATAGCTATACCTGAGCTTTCCGTCCTTGATGAACAGCGCCTGTCCACCGATCCGTTCCCCGACGGCGTAGATGACGCCCTCGGTCGTGTCGTCGGCCGTGATGTAGGCATTGATTTCGTAGTTGGTGGACTTGAGCTCGGGTCCGGCCAGTTCGGGAACGCGGAACACATTCGGCGTCAGTTCCCAGTGCCGCTTGGCGGCGCGTTGCGGGTTGGATTCCGGCTGCAGCAATCGGCCCATCGAGCCACCGACCGGATAGACGTCGTATTTCTCGGCCTCCTTCCAGAAAAGGGCCTCCAGTTCCTTCACCTTCTCAGGATACTTGTCGGCCACGTTCACCTGTTGGATGGGATCTTCGACGATGTTGTAGAGTTCCCATTCGGGGTTGAGGGGATCGAAGTTGGCCATGGCCGTGGGATCCGTCGACCAGGGAACGCGATAGGGCTTTCCACAGAGGGTCCAGCCCTCATGATACAGGCCCATGAATCCCAGGGTCTCGAAGTACTGGGTCGGGTGGTTGGTTTCCGCATCCGCATCATCCCAGGCATAGGTCAGCGACTTGCCCGGATACTCCTTCCGCTTCTGACCGTTCACGGTGTCGGGTGCCGGCACCCCGGTCACCTCGAGACTGGTCGGCACGAGATCGGTGACACTCTGGAACTGCCTGCGCCATTCGCCCCTGGCTTTGATCGCCTTGGGATAACGGATGGCCGTCGCGGACATGGTACCCCCGAAATGGGAGGCGATTTGCTTCGTCCACTGGAACGGGGTCGAGGAGGCGTAGGCCCAGCCGACCGAGTAGTGGTTGGCGAGGTGCGGGCCGCCCCAGGCATCCAGTCCGCCAAACTCCTCGAGCTTCTCGAGTTGCTGGTCCATGGTCAGGGGCGGGAAGCCGTTCTGGAACAGCAGTTCGGAATAGGTGCCGGTGGGGGTTCCCTCGGCGGTGCAGCCATTATCCGCGGTCAGGTAGATGACCAGGGTGTTGTCCAGTTCACCCATTTCCTCGACGTGGTCGACGACGCGGCCGATGTGGAAGTCGACATGTTCCAGGAAGGCCGCATTGACCTCCATCTGACGCGCCAGGTACTTCTTGCCTTCCTCGCTGAAGGAATCCCATTCCGGAATCACCTCCGGCCAATCGACCAGCTTGGCATCTTCGGGAACCAGCCCGATCTTCTTCTGGCGCTCCAGCACTTTTTCCCGATAGGCATGCCAGCCATCATCGAACTGCCCCTTGTATTTGTCCCGCCATTCCTTCGGCACCTGGATGGGGGCATGAACCGCCCCCGGTGTGTAGTAGAGGAAGAACGGGGCATCCCGCAGGCCTTTCCAGTTGTCCAACCACTTGATCGCCTGATCGGCCATGCCATGGGAGATGTGGAATTTGGAACCGTCCGCATTGGTCTTGGGTGTTTCGATCGCGGTGGTGTTTTCATACAGCAGCGGATAGAACTGGTTGGTCTCCCCACCCAGGAATCCCCAGAAGTACTCGAAGCCCCAGATGCCCGTCGGCCAACTCTCGAAGGGACCTGCCGGGGAGGCCTCCTCCATGGGGGTGTTGTGCCATTTGCCGAAGGCGGCCGTGGAGTAGCCACTGTCGGTGAGAATCTTGGCGATCGAGGGGGTGCTGTAGTCGATCTGTGAATTGTAGCCGGGATAACCGGTGGCGAACTCGGAGATGATCCCGGTTCCGATCTGGTGCATGTTGTACCCGGTCAGCAAGGAGCCGCGCGTCGGGGAACAGACGGCGTTGACGGCCAGGTGCGTATAACGGAGGCCCTGGTCCCCCAGACGGTCGAAAGTCGGCGTCTTCATGACACCGCCGAAGGATGTGGCACTGGAGTAGCCGCCGTCATCCAGCATGATCACCAGGACATTGGGCGCATCCTCGGGCGCTTCTGGTTGCCCGACGAAGTCCGGTTTGGACTGGTCGAGGGTCTTGCCCTGCACCCCTTTCCATTCCGGCAGGGGGTAAGGGATGGCATTCCCGCCGTCGCTTTGCTGCGCATCGGCAATCTGGCAGCAGAGGAGCGGGATGAGCAAGCCTGCGAGCAAAGAGGCTCTTGCGGTCGTTTTCATGATCTTCATGGCAACGGAGCGGGTCGCTCCTGAGTTTCGGCAAGCGGGAGAATGAGCGGACGGGAAGTCAGGTGGGAGTGGGTTCGGCTACAGGGGATGGGAGGGAAGCGGAAGTTTCATCGGGTGCGCGACCGGGCATTCAAGGGTTCGGGCTGTGCTTCTCCGCGCGATCCCCGAAGGCGGGGTCGGAAGGGTGATGGTGGGAGGCCGGGTCGCCTTCCCGAGCCGGTGGCCCCGGGGCTTCCGAGGTACGCGAGATCCAGGCCAGCAGCTCGTTTTCGAGATTCACGCGGAGTTCGCAGTACTGCCCGACCCGCTCGTCGACTTTTCCCTGTCCCCGTCGCATCTGTTCAATCATGGCCGCGCAGTCGGCGTAGTCGCCGCAGAGTTCGCGAAACGCCTCATCCTCACCGAAGAGCTTCCGAATCGCCGTCGCCGCGCGCGGATCGAGGGCAATCACCTGGTCAGGCGGATCGACGGACTCCCCGGTCTTCATTCGCTGAACCCTTCCATGGCGCGGTGGGCGCGGCCAAGTAACGCGGAGTAAGTTACGGTCATTGACCTTCCCTTGTGGCCCTGCCTCGTTACATTCGGTAGGAGAAAATTGCGTCTCAGCCGTGTCCATGCCGCCTTCCAGCCGTCAACTTGAGAGAGCGGAACGACCCGATAAGCGGGCCGTTGAGGCGCAGTTGGAGCGCATGACCGGGAGCCTCGACTTCGACACCAGCAAGCGCTCGGTGGATTTCCTCCGCTTTGTCGTGGGCGAGACACTCCAGGGTCACTCGAAGGCCATTTCCCAGCAGTCGATCGCCGCCAGCGTGTTCGGCCGGGGGGCGGATTTCGACCCGACCACCGACCCGATCGTCCGCATGCAGGCGGGCCGGGTGCGACGGTCCATCGAGCACTATTACCTCACGGCCGGCGTCGCCGATCCGGTCCTGATCCGGCTGCCGAAGGGTGCCTACGTGCCGAGCTTCGAGTGGCTGGAAGTTTCCGCCGGCGCGATGCCGCCGGCCGGGACGGAGGAGGTGCCGAGCGACGAACTCTGGCCGACTCTCCTGGTGTCCCCGCTTCACAACCTGACGGGCCGGTCGGAAGTGGACTTCATCGCCGAGGGTCTGGCCTCCGACCTGGCGGCCGAACTGACCCGCAACCAGGCGCTCCACGTTTTTCGCGGCCCTCCTCTCGGCGGAGAGGTCGACCATCCGCGGCGGGCGCGCTTCGAACTCGGCGGCACCATCGCCACCCGGGGAGACGGGTTGAAACTGAATCTGCACCTGATCGACCATGACAGCGGCCGGCAGGTCTGGGCGGAGACTTTCCTGTGTCCGGAAGGACCCGAGCAGGGCTCTTGTCTCGAGAAGATCGTGCAGTCGTCGGTGGCGTTGGTGGCGGAGGAGCAAGGATTCCTGGCGCGCCATCTCGACGAGGAGTCCCGCCAGAAGCCAACAGCCGGGGGCAGCTCCTACCAGGCCATCCTCCGCTACCTGCATTTCGACGTGACGAACGAGCCGCAGGCCTTTGTCGAAGCCCTCGGCGCGCTGCGCCAGGCGGTCGAGAGCCACCCCGACTGTGCGGTTTGCTGGTCCTACCTCGGCCGGCTCGGCGGGGGGCACTGGAGCCTCGGGATACCGGGCGAGGTCATCCCGATCGAGGAATCGGTGGCGGCGGCGCGGCGCGGCGCGGGGCTCGCTCCCCGCGATGTGCGCTGCCGGGCAACCCTTTCGTACCTGCTGCTCCTGACCGATGAGCTGGACGGGGCACGTCGCGAGGCGGAGGGCGCGCTTGAACTGAACGGATTTTCCACCTTCTGGCTGGATGCGGTCGGTTACCTGCTGAGCTTGTCGGGAGATTGGGAAAAGGGGCCGGCGATCCTGAGACGGGCCCTCGAGGTCAATCCATTCCCGCGCCGGGCCTGTTACGGTGCCCTTTGGTTGGACGCCTTGCTCCGGGACGATCCGGCCGCGGCTCTCGCCGCGGCCCGCGAATACGCCCCCGAAGTCTATTTTTGGAATCCCCTGATGGAGACCGTGGCGCTGGTCGCAGACGGTCAGACACAGGAGGCAGCCGCCGCGGCCGGACGCCTGCTGGAGATCAAACCGGACTTTCCCGAGCACGGGCACTGGTTGATCACGCGCTATGTGAAACCGCCCGCGCTGGTCGGGACGATCGAGCAGGCGCTGGCGGAGGCCGGAGTCACCCTTGTCGAAGGTTGAGTGAGGACGCCACCCGCGGCACGATGAGTTTCAACGCCCGGGATCGCGACATCGGTCGGACCACCATACCGCGACTTCCTGCGCAATGGTCGGGAGGCGCCGTGGGACAAGGACTCGAGGGAGGCACTCTTCGTGAGGCGACTCGGTCGCGACGACCACGGCTGCTACGAGACCTATCGAAATTTTCTGGAGACCCGCCCCGCCCCCGTGTGTGCGAACATCCTGATTTGCCTGATCCACCAAACCAACTACCTCCTCGATCGGCTGATCCGATGACTCGAAGTCGACTTCCTGCGCGAAGGAGGATTGTCACTAGGGGTCTGTCACTAGGGGTCAGTCCGTGATTTGTTGCAATACTTCCTTCTCCAACCTCTTCCCCCTCTCCAGCAACGCCGCCTCCGACCTCACCCTCGACGCCGCGCGGCTGACGCTCGACGGGTGACCCATCGACAAGCGCTCCGCGACCCAGTTCCGCGACACCGAAG
>JAUIGT010000253.1 GCA_030432615.1 Verrucomicrobiia bacterium | reverse complement strand
CTTTTCGGAAGACCTGGCAGCAACAGAGCCTCGGTGTTGAAAAGACAGTCTCCTGCAAGTAGCAATCACCGTGTCCGATTCCCCCTTCCAGCTCGCGTCCGAATTCTCCCCCCAGGGCGACCAGGCCCAGGCCATCGCCAAGCTGGTCAAGTCGATCCGGGCCGGGAACGTCCACCAGACCTTGCTCGGGGTGACCGGCTCGGGAAAGACATTCACGATGGCGAACGTGATCGCGGAGACCGGACTGCCGACACTGATCATGTCGCACAACAAGACGCTGGCGGCGCAGCTGTATTCGGAGTTCAAGAATTTCTTCCCGGACAACGCGGTCGAGTATTTCGTCTCCTACTTCGACTACTACCAGCCGGAGGCCTACATCCCGAGGACGGACACCTACATCGAGAAGGATTCGTCCATCAACGACGAGATCGAACGGCTCCGGCTCTCGGCCATGAGTTCGCTGCTGACGCGGCGCGATGTCATCGTCGTTTCCAGTGTCTCCTGCATCTACGGCCTGGGTTCGCCCGAGGACTACGAGGGTATGATGATCCCGGTCGCGGTGGGTATGGAGATGGATCGTGACGAGTTCCTCAAGCGCCTCGTGGGCATCCTCTACGAGCGCAACGACATCGCCTTTTCCCGCGGCCATTTCCGGGTGCGCGGCGACGTGGTCGAAGTCTACCCGGCCTACCTCGACGAGGAAGCCATCCGGGTGGAGTTTTTCGGGGACGAGATCGATCGCATCACCTGTTTTTCCTCCGTCACGGGAACCGCCAAGTCCCAGCTCGACGGCTTCACCTTCTACCCCGCCAAGCAGTTCGTGACCCCGGCCGACAAGATGGCCCGGGCGATCAAGGCGATCCGCCAGGAACTGAAGGAACGCATCGAGCTGTTCGAGAAGGAGCAGAAATACCTCGAGGCCCAGCGCATCAAGCAGCGCACCGAATACGACATCGAGATGATGCAGGAGATGGGCTTCTGCCAGGGCATCGAGAACTACTCGCGGCATCTCACGGGACGTCCGCCCGGTGCGCGGCCGGGGACGTTGCTCGACTTCTTCCGGGGCGATTTCCTCACCATCATGGACGAGAGCCACGCCACCGTGCCCCAGGTTGGCGGCATGTACGAGGGCGACCGTTCGCGAAAAACCACCCTCGTCGATTTCGGATTCCGGCTTCCCAGCGCTCTCGACAACCGGCCGTTGAAGTTCGACGAGTTCATGGAGATGACGCGGCAGAAGCTCTACGTCAGCGCCACGCCGGCGAAGTTCGAGATCGAGAATTCCAAGGCTGGCCTGAAAGGCTACATCCCGCACAAGCGCGACAGGATCGGGCAGGAGGAAACGGTTCCCGAAATGCTTCCGCGCATCTCCGGCAGCAGCCAGCCGGTGGAAAAGTTCGATCCCGGCAAGCCCGGCACCGACCTCATCGTCGAGCAGATCATTCGTCCCACCGGCCTGCTCGATCCCGTCATCACCCTGCGACCGCTCAAGGAGCAGATCGATGACACCATCGAGCTTTGCCGGCAGCGGGTGGAGAAAGGCGAACGCGTGCTCGTGACCACGTTGACGAAACGGACGGCGGAGGATTTGACCGACTACCTGCGCGGCGTCGATCTCAAGGTTCGCTACCTCCACTCCGACATCGACGCCATCGAGCGGGTGGAAATCCTGCGCGGTCTCCGCGCCGCCGAATTCGACATTCTCGTCGGGATCAACCTCCTCCGGGAAGGCCTCGACCTGCCCGAGGTCAGCCTGGTCTGCATCCTCGACGCCGACAAGGAGGGCTTCCTCCGCAGCGAGACCAGCCTGATCCAGACCGCCGGCCGGGCCGCTCGCCACATCAACGGCGAGGTGGTGCTCTTCGCCGACCAGGTGACCGATTCCATCCAGTCACTGCTCAGCATCAGCGAATATCGCCGGCGCAAGCAGACCGAATACAACGAGAAACACGGCATCACCCCGCAGAGCGTGAAGCGCGCGGTGCAGGACAGCCTCCGTGTCTACGTCCGCGGCAAGGAAGTGGAGAGTTCGGTTCTCAAGGAGAGCGGCCGCGATCTCGACACCGTGAATGTGATCCGTGAACTGGAAGAGGAAATGCAGGAGGCCGCCCAGAAACTCGAATTCGAGCGCGCCGCACTGATCCGCGACCAGATCAACGAGCTGAAAAAGGAAACCGGCGAACCGCTGCTGGCAACGCCGGGCAAGAAGAAACGCAAGGTGACCTACGGCAGCGGCGGCAAGGGTCGCGGACGACGGTGAGGCGGGCATTCAACCCTGTCGGGTCGCAGACTTGACCCTGTCAGGTCGGGGAAAAAGCAATCCGAGCCCTCTGGAAGTGGGACCAAACTCGGGAGCGGGCCTGGAGACCTGCTCTTCGGAAACCGCCGCGATCAGCGGGAACCGCCGCCACGGGGCTTTCGGCCCGGCGATTTTTTCGAGAACGAGGATCGGCCGCCCGATCTCGGCCGCCCTTTTCCCGAGGGCGATGAAGACGCTCCCCGACCTCGGGATGTTTTCCGGCTTGGTGACTTTCGCGCCTGGCGAGCGGGATCATCGACCACTTTACGCTTCGGAGAATTCGGGTTCCGGCAAACGGCCTGGAGATCCTTGGAATTCAGCACCCGGAAATCGCCAGTGGAAAGATCGGAGGCGGTGAGGCTGCCGATGCGGACGCGTTCCAGGTCGCGGACCTTGTATTCCAGCTTGGCGAACATCCGCCGGATCTGCCGGTTGTAGCCCTGCGACAGGACGAGCCCGATCCGTTTCCGGGTGTAGAAGTGCATCGAGTCCGCCTTGGCCAGGCCCTCGGCGAGCCGAATGCCTTCGAGCATGCGGTCGGTGTGCTCGGGCTCGAAGGCGCGGTTGATGGTGACGATGTATTCCTTTTCGACCTCGTGCCGCGGATGGGTCAGGGTCTCGTTCAACTCGCCCGAATTGGTCAGCAGCAGCAGCCCGTGGCTCTCGAGATCGAGCCGACCGACGTAGGCGAGGGACCGGAATTTCGGCGGCAGCAGTTCGTAGATCGTCTTGCGCCCCTCGGGATCATCGGCAGTGCAGAGGTATCCCTTCGGCTTGTTGAGGAGAATGGTGATCTCCTTTTCGGCGCGGACGACCCGGCCATCGAAGCGGACGTAATCGTCGGGAAGAACCTTGGTGGCGAGATCGAGGACGACGTCCCCGTTGATCTCTACGCGTCCCTCGCGAATGAATTCCTCGCATTTCCGCCGCGATCCGAGACCGCAGGAAGCGAGGAACTTATTGAGCCGGACGCCCGATTCAGGCGACGACGAACGGGACATCCGGGAAAATTCGGTGAGCCGGTGGGAAGAAGGATCACTCCTCCGGCTTGGTCTTGGGCAGACCGACGGGGTTCATGCCCTCTTTCCACTCACCGCGAGCCTTGAGCAGCTTGACACGCTCGAAGCGCTTGAGGACGCTGCGCTTGGCGCCAACGGTCTTGGAACTCTTGAGACTGGGATGCTGCGACATGGCTGAAAAAGGTGCTTGTTTCGTGGGGCGCGGAAACTAGTGCACCCGAGGCCCGGATGCAAGCGGGAGTTCGGTGATCTTTTCGGGGAAAATATGGTCCGCCCCGCTCAGGATTTCGCGTGTTCGGCCTCCACGCTGAGAGCGATGCCCCCGCGGGATCCGAATTGCCCGTGGACGATCATGCGCCGCGGATCGGTGGCGGCGACGAGATCGGTGAGGATGCGATTGACCACTTCCTCGTTGAACGACGGGCAGTTGCGGAAGGACGCGAGGTAGAACTTGAGGGACTTGGTCTCGACACAATTCCGGTCCGGGATGTAGCGAACTTGTATCTTCGCGAAATCGGGCTGCCCGGTGACGGGGCAGAGCGAGGTGAACTCCGGACAATCG
The DNA here is from genome assembly GCA_030432615.1 of Verrucomicrobiia bacterium. Taxonomy (GTDB): domain Bacteria; phylum Verrucomicrobiota; class Verrucomicrobiia; order Verrucomicrobiales; family DEV007; genus JAEUHH01. Next base: position 4,864 of record JAUIGT010000253.1, on the reverse strand, counting down.
AGGGTGATCCAGTAGTCGCGCTCGGGATTGCGGTTGGGAAAGATTTCGAGCTTCGCCTCGTCCGGGGAAGCCGGCAGGCGGCTCTCGGATCGGCCGAGCAGGGTCAGGTCGGGGCGTTCGTCCGGTTCGTTCATCGCGACCGCATCCATACGCGAGAGCACCGGGGAAGGCAATCGGAGGAAATCGCGCGCAGTTCCCACGGCTACCGAATCGGTATTTCCCGCCGGAAATGATTGAAAGATGGGGCATTTCCCCCAAAATTCGACTATCCGTGTCACCCCTGACCTGCCTGCCTCAACGGTCGATGACGACATTCGCATGAGCCAACGATACGAAATCCGCGAAGAAATCGGGAAAGGCGGTCTGGGCGCAGTCTACAAGGCGTTCGACACGCAGTTGCATCGGGAAGTCGCGATGAAGCGCGTGCTCACCACCGAGCACGCCTCCCAGGACGAGGTGCAGGCCGCGGCCGACAAGTTGATCGCGGAGGCGAAGACGCTCTCTTCGCTCAATCACCCCAACATCGTCACCGTGTTCGACGTCGGACAGGACGAGAAGGGCGGGTTCGTGGTCATGGAACTGCTCAAGGGCGAGACGCTCGACGAGACGGTGGCCCGCGGAGTCCTCACCCAGGATGATTTCATCGAGATCGTCTACCAGACCATGGAGGCGCTCATCGCCGCCCAGGCCTCCGATGTGCTTCACCGCGACCTCAAGCCGACCAACGTGATGGTCATCTGGCAGCCGAGCGGGAAATTCCAGACCAAGATCCTCGACTTCGGACTCGCGAAGTTCAGCAAGAGCCCCTCGGTCCAGACCATGGACCAGGAGGACGCGGTGATGGGATCGATCTATTTCATGGCGCCCGAGCAGTTCGAGCGTTCGGAACTCGACGTTCGCACGGACCTCTACCAGATCGGTTGCGTCTACTATCACGCCCTCACCGGCCAGTATCCGTTCCGCGGGGATACGGCACCGCAGGTGATGAATGCCCACCTGCAACACCGGGTCACGCCGCTGGACAAGCTGCGTCCCGACATGTCCCCCTCGATCTGCCAGTGGGTCATGTGGCTGATCAACCGCGACATGGAGAATCGGCCCGCCGATGCCCGTGACGCGCTGGAACGTTTCCCCCGCAATCCGGAACCACCCAATTCCGAACCGGTGCTGCAGGCGATCCCGGTGGAAGACACCCCGGCCACCGCCACGACCGGTGTGCAGGTGGTGATCCCCACCCAGGGCGCCGCCCCCCCGCAACTGCGCACCGGCTCGGCTCCCGTGGTGCGCGCCCACACCGGTTCCACGCCTGTGCGCGGACCGCGCGGTCGCATGACCGGCCCGGTGCATCCGCCACAGGAGAGAAGCAAGGCACCGCTGATCGTGACCCTGGTGGTGCTCGGCGTCCTTCTCGTGGGCGGCGTCGGCTGGTGGGTGGCCCAGAATGCCAAGGCGCGGGCCGAGCAGGAACGCCTCGCGAAACTCGCCGCCCAGGAGGCGCCGGCGGGTTCCGCCGAAGACATCGGCCTGGCGATCAAGTTCCTGGAGTCCAACGAGGCCGGCATGGAGGTCAAGGGCCAGGCCTCGGGCCTGCTCGGCAAGTTGGAGGGTGACGGGGTCAACGAGGCCATCGTCTCCGCGCTGACGACGTCCACCTCTGCCTACGTCCGGCTGAAATTGTCCCAAGCGGCCGCCGAGCGGGGGCTGTCCGAGGCCGTGGGGCCGATGATGGCCGCCTTCCGGGCCGCCGGCTCGGAGAACCAGAAGGCGGAGATTCTCAACTCGGTGCGTCGCGTGGCGACCCAGGATGACATGGCCGCCCTGCTCGATTCCCTGGAAGGCAGTCACAGCCTGCAGGTGCGCACCCTTTTCGAGGACATCATCATCGCCGTCTTCCGCCGGGCTCCGCTCGACTCCGGCCAGATCCGGGAAATGCTGGCCCGCCTCTCCGCCGTGTCGGGCGAGGAAAGGCGCTCGCTTTTCCGCATTCTCGGCGCGCTGGGTACCGACGACGTGCGCACGCGCCTGCGAACCATCTTCAACAACGATTCCGAGCAGAGCCTGCGCTACGATGCCATGACCGCGCTGCTCAACTGGCCGGACCGCTCCGCGCTCCCGCTGGTCGAGGAGATTCTCACCACCTCCGACGACAACGCCCTCAAGATCGCCGCCGGCCGCGCCTTCGCCCGCCTCTCCAGCCTGCCGGCCGCGATTCCGCTCCCGGAAAAGATCGAGGCCTGGCAACGGGGCATGGGCTACATCAGCCGCTCACAGGATGTCCGGCGCATTTTCGCCGCCATGGCGGAAACGCCTTCACCTGAGGTCAAGGCGGTGCTCGAGGGAGAGTTTCGAGATCCCGGACAGGCCAGCCTCGCCAAGCAGGCGCAGGCCCAACTGGAAAAGGCGGCGTCCTCGGCCGTCACCGTCGGTGCCGGGGAAACGCTGGAAGCGGGCGCGGCCACGGTCAGCGGCGACGATGTCCAGGGCGCGTTCCAGAGCCCGGACGATGGCACGCTCACCTCGTGGCGATCCCCCGACGCCTGGTTCGTCTGGCATTTCCAGGTCAAGGAAGCGGGCGACTACGGCTTCGCCGTGATCCAGAGTTATCCCCGGGAGGGAACCAGCGAGTTCGAGATCGTGGTCGGCGAAAAAGCGTTCCCCGGAAAAAGCGAGAAAACTTCGTCGGCTTCGGACTTCGAAAAGGTGTCCCTCGACGGATCGGTTTCCCTCGAACCCGGCCGGGTGCATACCCTCATCCTTCACGCCCGCGGCGTGACCCAGCCCACCATGATGAACATCAAGGGCATCGAGCTGCAGGGGCGTTGATTCTCTCCGCTCCTCACCGCCGCTCGTTCCGCTCCCAGAACACGACGCGGTCTTTCTCGAACTCGACCTTGCCGGCCACGTAATCGCGGCGGGCGAAGTCGTAGCCGAGATCGTAGAACGGACCGCCCCAGCCCCCGTAGCGATAGCAGGGATCTCCGTAGCCGACCCCCACGCTGACGGTGCGCACCGGGATCGCTTCCGAGCCGTAGTAGACCCAGGTCTCCCTGGCCTTGCCATCGCGACTGCTCTGCTTGGTTTCGTGAGGACGTCCCCAGGCGAGATAGACCGCGTCTTTCGACATGCCCTCGGTCACCTGTCCCTGGCGCACCAGGTCCCGATGTTTCTCCGACAGGGAATCGAACAACTCCGGCTCGTTGGCGATCCGGTTCTGGGGCGACGTGACCGTGGCGCAGCTGCTGAACGCCACGGCGGCGATCGCGGCGAGAACGAGGCGGGGAAGGCGTTTCATCGGAGAAGCGGGAAGGAGGGAGCTTCCAACCTAGTCGGGAGATTTCGCCCTGTAAATCCCCCAAACTCCGTGCATCATTACCGTCCCCGGAAACAGAACGATACTCGGCAGGACGGGCCTGCCCCGCCGGTTCCCCTGAATCACCGCTTTCCTCCTCACCGTGGAAGACCGTTACGGCCATCGCATCAGCTACCTGCGCGTCTCGATCACCGACCGGTGCAACGAGCGCTGCCGCTATTGCCTGCCGGAAGAGCAACAGGAATGGCTCCCCCGGGAAGACGTGCTGACCTACGAGGAAATCCTGCGCGTCATCCGCGTCGGAGCCGGGCTCGGGATCTCCAAGATCCGCGTCACCGGGGGCGAACCGCTGACCCGGCGCAACGTGCTCTGGTTCTTCGAGCAACTCGGACGGATCGAGGGAATCGAAGACATCGGCATCTCCACCAACGGCACCCTTCTCGCCCGGCCCGCCAACGAGGGTGAATCCCTGACCGTGGCCGACCAACTGCGACGCTGCGGCGTCCGCACCGTGAACGTCTCGCTCGACAGCCTCGACCGGGAACTCTACACCCGGACCACGGGCCGGGATTTCCTTCCCAAGGCGATCGAGGGCATCGACGCCGCCCGGGCCGCGGGATTCGATGCCATCAAGATGAACAGCGTGCTCATGCGCAACCAGAACGAGCACGAGTTGTGGGACCTCATCGACTTCGCCCGCGAACGCGATCTTCTGCTCCGTTTCATCGAGCTGATGCCGGTCAGCACCACCGAGATGCTGACCGAGGAAAATTTCCTCCCCATCGGCGAGGCGAAGAAGCTGATCGAGTTCAAATACGGAAAACTCGAGCCGCTCCCGGATTTCCGCACCAACGGCCCCGCGTCCTACTACCGCCTTCCCGAAACGGGGCAGAAAATCGGGTTCATCGGGGCGATGACCAACCTGCACTTCTGCGAGACCTGCAACAAGCTGCGACTGACCTGCGAAGGAAAACTGCGCCCCTGCCTGGGCAGCCACCTCGAGTTCGACATGCGCGACGTTCTCCGCAACCCGAAAATGACCGACGAGGATGTGGCCCGGTTCTTTCTCGATGTCGTCGATCGCAAGCCGGAGCAGCACGAGTTTCGGGACAACTACCAACCGGGCCGTCGCATGATCGCGATCGGGGGATAACGTTTTCAGAATTCAGTTTTCAGAACCCGATGGCTGGTCTCTCCCATATTCGTGAAGACGGCACCGCCGCCATGGTCGATGTCTCCGGAAAACCGGTCGTGCGTCGAGAGGCGACCGCCCGCGGGTTCATCCGCCTCGCCGCCGAAACCGTCGCGACCATCACCGACGGTAACGTGCCCAAGGGCGATGTACTCGCCGTGGCCCGGATCGCCGGCATCCAGGCCGCCAAGAAAACGGCCGAACTGATTCCCCTCTGCCACCAATTGCCACTCACCAAGGTCAGTGTCGATTTCGAAACCCGCTCGAAAGGCGTGGAGATCACCGCATTCGTGAAGACCGACGCCAAGACCGGAGTGGAGATGGAAGCGCTCACCGCCGTCAGCACCGCCGCGCTGACCATC
>JAUIGT010000252.1 GCA_030432615.1 Verrucomicrobiia bacterium | reverse complement strand
GGCCTTCGTCCAGATGCACACCGGGAGCTTCCAGTTCGTGCGACCCTCGCTGGGCGCCTGGACCGTCTACGGGCTTGGGAGCGAAAACGAGAACCTGCCCGGATTCGTGACCCTCAATCCTCCGGCCGGCGACGGGGGAGCCCGCAATTACGGCAGCGCCTTTCTCCCCAGCATCTGCCAGGGCACCCGCCTCGGAGGCAGCCAGTTGCCGGGACTCTACGCGGCCCTGTTGAAACGCCAGCAGGCTCCGGGACCGCCGATGAAGAACATCGAGAACGCCCACCTGTCGAAATCGGAACAGCGGCGCCAACTCGATCTCATCCGCGGCCTCAACCGGAACCGGCTCCAGCGCGATCCGCATCAGCCGGAGGTGGAGGGAATGATCGAGTCCTTCGAATTGGCCTTCCGCATGCAGAGCGAGGTGCCCGGCGTGCTCGACCTCGGCAGCGAGTCGAAGGAAACCCTCGACCTCTACGGCATCGGCGGCGGCGAGGATATCTTCGCGCGGCAGTGCCTGCTGGCCCGCCGCCTGGTGGAAGCCGGGGTGCGTTTCGTGGAAATCGCCTCGCCCGAGAGCTGGGATCACCACGCCCTGCTTTCCCAGAACCTCAAGAAGGCCTGCCACTCCGTCGATCGTCCCGTCGGCGCCCTGCTTTCCGACCTGAAACGCCGCGGCCTGCTCAAGGACACCCTCGTCATCTGGGGCGGGGAGTTCGGTCGCACGCCCTACGCGCCCGGACTCGACGGACGCGATCACAATCACAAGGGCTTTTCCCTGTGGATGGCCGGCGGCGGGGTGAAGGGTGGGATGAACTACGGCGCCACCGACGAGATCGGTTACGAGGCCGTCGAGAAGCCCATGCACATCCACGACTGGCACGCCACCGTTCTCCACCTGCTCGGGCTCGATCACAAGCAGCTCACCTACAACTACGGCGGCCGCAATTTCCGCCTCACGGAGACCTCGGGCGAAGTGGCGAAAGAGATTTTGGCGTGACATCGAGCGGGTTCGTCACACAAAGTTCGCTTGTGGAGGACGGTTCCCGCGGGAGTCTTGCCCGTTCGTCATCCTCTTTCCCATCATCGCGAAATTCATGAGCAATCCCCGCAATCCCGTTGGCTGGTTCGAGATCTATGTCGCCGACATGGGCCGGGCCCGGAAATTCTACGAAGCCGTGTTCGGCGTCGAACTGCAGACCCTACCGATGCCGGAAACGGAGGAGCCGGAAAACGCGGGGGGATTGGAAATGCTGATGTTTCCGGGCGATCCCTCGGGAGGTGGTTGCTGCGGTGCGCTCTGCCGGATGGATGGCTGCGAACCGGGTGGAAACAGCACGCTCGTGTATTTCTCCTGCGAGGACTGCGCGGCGGAAGAGAGCCGGGTTGTCGAAGCCGGCGGCCGAGTGATCAAGCCGAAGTTTTCCATCGGTCAGTACGGCGACATCTCGCTGGTCATGGATCCCGAAGGCAACCTGATCGGGCTTCACAATCCACCCGCCGGCAGCGAAGGCTGCTGAGCGCAGGGGCGGTCGGGATGGTTCGCCGAGACGTCCGCCGATTCGTGGGGCATTTGCGGAACCGACCAGCCTTTGGATGATGACGAAACGCTCTCGATTCAACCCTGTCAGATCGGCGACCATACCCTGTTGGGTGACGGCGCTGGCGGTTTATCTCTCCATCACTCCTGTGGTGGACGCGGTCGAGCCCTGCCGCGTCCGGGTGATCGACGCGGAGAACGGCTGGCCGGTGCCGCTGGTAACCCTGGAAACCACGCACCACGTCCGTTTCGTGACCGACAATGCCGGGGTGGTCGCTTTCGATCTGCCAGAGCTGATGGGCGCCGAGACCTGGCTCACGGTTTCCGCCGATGGCTACGAGCGGAAGGCCGACGGATTCGGCAATCGCGGGTTTCGCTTCACACCCGAACCGGGTGGCGAACATGAGGTCACCGTGCAGCGAACGAACGTGGCCAAGCGGCTTGGCCGACTCACCGGCGGCGGGATTTTTGGCGAAAGTCAGAAACTGGGCGAGCGACTCGATTGGAAGGAAAGCGGTATTCTCGGCAGCGACAGTATCCAGAACGCGGTGCATCGCGGAAAGCTGTTCTGGGCCTGGGGCGACACCATCGTCCCGAAGTATCCGCTCGGGCTGTTTCACATGACCAGCGCGACTACGCCGATCCACTCCCTCGATTCCTTCGAGCCACCGATCGCGCTGGCGCTGGACTACTTCCGCGACGACGAGGGACGCGTTCGCAATGTCGCCAACGTGGCGCCGGACGACCCGGGACCTACCTGGATCAGTGGCTACGTGAGCCTGCCGGACAAGCGCGGTGAAGAGCGTCTCGTCGGGTGTTATTCGAAGATCAAGCCGCCCCTGAGCAGCTACCGGATCGGCCTGTGCGTGTGGAACGACGAGACCGCGAATTTCGAATCGATCCGGGTTCTCTGGGAGGAGGGCGGCGACGTGCCCAAACCCGATCCGGAACCGGTGGGGCATTCGCTATTCTGGACGGATGAAAAGGGGGAACGCTGGCTTCTGTTCGGCGATCCCTTTCCCTCCATCCGCATGCCGGCCACCTACGAAGCTTGGTCCGACCCGCGGACCTGGGAATCGGTGAAGGCGCCGGCGATGCCGAAGGCGCCGGATGGAGCGAAAGTGAAACCGCATCGGGGGTCGGTGGCGTGGAACACCTTTCGGCAGCGTTGGGTTACGATCTTCTGCGAACAGGGCGGGGAACCCTCGAGGCTCGGGGAACTCTGGTATGCGGAAGCCGATTCGCCCTTCGGCCCGTGGGGGACGGCGGTGAAGGTGGTCAGTCATCGGCACCACACCTTCTACAATCCGCGCCTTCACCCGGAGATGACGCCGGAAGGTTCACCGATCCTGCTCTTCGAGGGCACCTACACGAAGACCTTCTCGGACGCACCGACGGCGACGCCGCGCTACGACTACAACCAGGTGCTCTATCGGCTGGATCTCGATGATCCGGCGTTGGCGGCGGCACAGGAGTGAATGCGGCGCTTTGGGAGCATTGCGGAATGCAACGGTTTGTTGCAGGGCGCCATTGCCGCCATCGGTTCGGGACCGAAGGCGTGGCGATTTCGGGTGTTGATTTTCAGCGGGTTGGGTCATCGATGCGGGGATGGCACCGCGCCTGCATCTCAAGGCGGTGCCATGACAACAACAAGCACCCCACTCCCGTCCTCCGCTGCGGAAACCGAAGCGATGATGGAATCGCCGGTGGCCCGGCAGATACACGAAGCCGCGGAATCGCTCGAAGATCTCGCGACCGAGCTATCTCAGCTCGATGGGCATCCTCGACAATGGCAAAGGCTTCACGGCTTCCTCAGCGAGGTCAAGGAGAGCGCCCGTCGCGGCGAGGTTACGCCGGAAGAGCTGACCGGCTGGGCGGTCTCGGTAACTTTCGCCGCGGTCGAGAATCGCATTCGGACGATCGATCCCGAAGTCTTCTTCCTCGTTCGTTCCTTCGGCGAAGCCTGCCTACTCGGTGCGCGCTACTGCGAGAATCGGCAAAGTGCCGACGAAGGCGACGAAGCACTCAGCGAATTCAACGCCGCCATCGATTTCGTTCTCGCCGGCGTGCCGGAGGTCGAACTGCCGCAACTGACGCTCTGGAAACAGGCGGCCTGAGGGCGTTGTCGCTCGGAAGGGCAAAAAGGTGGTGCGGGCTTGCAGCCCGCGATCCGCTTTCTGAGACTTCGCCGGTTGGAAATCGGCGCCACATCGCCGGCACCCCGGTCGAACGGGCGCCTGCCTGTGCGGTTCAGCCTTCTCCCAGATAATCGCCGCCCAGGGGAGCAGCGGCCAGCTTCTCACAGGTGGCGACCAGTCGATTCACGGCGGCTTGGAAAAGTCGCTCGCCCTTTTCCGCGGAGGCGAGATCGGGACGGCCCGTGCAGCCCTCGCGGGTCCGGTGCTTCATGTCGCGGGAGAGGAAGACGCCGTCGATGTTGTCGGTGACCAGTTCCCCGGCATCGGCGAGCCGGTCTCGGCGGACCAGGTCAGGTCGCAGATGAAGCATCAGGGAGGTCTCGAACTCGCAGGCGTGCCCGACGAATTTGTGTCCGCCCTCGAGGATGGCTTCGCGATCGGCATCGCTGGGGGACCAGTAGCAGCCGGCGGCGAGCAGGGTCTCGGGAAAGTCCGACTGGAGTTTCCGTATCGCCACCTTCATGGGATCGATGTTGCCGCCGTGACCGTTGAGAAAGAGGACGCGGCGATAGCCGTCGTTCAGCAGGGAACGGCCGAGATCGCAGAGGGTGTCGATGTAGGAATCGAGTGCGGAGTCGAGGGTGGCTCCGAAGCGCAGGTGGTGGGCGCTGGCGCCGAAGGGCAGGACGGGGGTCAGGAGAATGCGGTCAGGTAGATGTTGCTCGACGGCTTCGGCCACGGCGCCGCAGAGGAAGAAGTCGGTGCCGGTGGCGAGGTGGGGACCGTGCTGCTCGATGGCGGCGATCGGAACGATCACGAGTGTCGAGTCGCGATCGACGGCCGCGAGATCGGGCGAAGTCATTTCGTGGAATTTCATGTGGGATCGTGGGGATGGTGGTCGTGATCCGAACCTGACATCGAAGCGGGCGGGAGAGCCATGATCTTTTTCCAGGTGAACTCGGAGGGCGTGGCCCGGTGGAAAGCGCCGGTCACCAGGCCGAGTCCGAGCGAGAGGAAGAATCCGACCGGCCAGTACCAGACCGAGAACCAGGCGCCGTCCATTCTCACCATCAGGACCAGGGTGATGACAGTAGCGGCGGACACGCTGAGAAGGACGCCCTGCCAGGAAGCCCGGGGAAAGAAGAAGGCGAGCACGAAGATGGCCAACAGGGGCCCCCCGAAGGCGGCGGTCAGTTTCTTGCCGATGGCGAAGACATCACCGAGTGGACCGACCAGGAAGGCCAGCCCGATGGCGAGCGCGCCGATGGTGACGATGAGCAGACGGATGGAAAGAAGTTCCCGCTTCGGCGTCGCCGGCTTGAGGGCGGGAAAGAGGCGGTCCCGGAAATCGACGACCAGTGCAGTGGTCACCGAGTGAATGCCGGAATCGATGCTCGACATGATGGCGGCGATGAGGGCGGCGAGGAACAACCCGGCAAGGCCGGGAGGAAAATGGAGGCGAACGAACTCGGGCATGGCCTCGTCCGCGAGCTTCGGATCGGCGGCGAGAACCTCGCCGAGCGTGCCGCTTCCCAGTTCCCCGGGATGGATCGAGAACCAGTGGTAGAGCCCGACTCCGATCAGGAGCAGGCCCGGCATCACGATCCACATGCCCAGCAGGTTGAGCGCGGCGCCGAGTTGGGACTCCCGCTGGTTTCTTGCCGAGAGGTAGCGTTGCACCGCAACCTGGTCGACGCCGAACGCGGACACGGCCTCGAGGAACACGCCGATGAGCAGCGCCCAACTGCCGTATTTCAGCGACATCGACCACTCGAAATCGACGATCAATCCCTCGCGTCCGGCGAAGTAGTCGTGGAAGATCTCACCCGGCGAACTGCCGCTCTTGAAGAGGATGAGACCGAGGGCCACGAGGATGGTGGCCGCGAAGACGAAGAACTGCACCACGTCCGTCCACATCACCGCCCGCAGTCCTCCGAGCATGGTGTAGAGGATGGCGACGATGCCGAGCACGAGAATGACGCTCGACTGGGGAACCGAGGCCACCCGGGCGACCACCAGCGAGGCCGCGTAGGTGGCGGAGGCCATCCAGCCGATGCGCAGCAGCACGAAGAGTCCGCTGGCAAGGGTGCGGACGGAAACGTGGAAGCGCTTCTCCAGGTATTCGTAGGCCGTTTCCAGGTCCAGCCGGGCGTAGATCGGGATGAAGATCCAGATCACCACCGGGGTCATGAGGGCGAAGGCCACCAGCGAGAGCCCGATCCTGAGGCTGTGGCCGAAAGCGGCCGAAGGATAGAAGACGAAGCTGTTCGACGAGAAAAGCGTCGCCATGACGCTGAGGCCGACCACGAACCAGCCCATCGATCCACTCGCCGCGAAGAATTCCCGCCGTGACTGGTGCCGCCGGCAGAGGAACCCGATCGCGACGATGACGGCGAGGTAGAGGGCGACGACGGCGTAGTCGAGAAAAGACATCGGGATGACGGAGAAGCGGCATCGTAGGTAGCCTCCCCGCAGTCCGGCCAGACCCAAATGGGGCGGATGCGCGCCCTTTTCCGGTTTGTCATTCCCGGGTCACCCTCGCTAGTCTCGCCGCCATGATTTCGATCGACTTGTCGGGAAAGACGGCCGTCGTCACCGGCGGCGGGCAGGGGCTCGGGCGGGCGACGGCGCGGTTGCTGCACCGCGCGGGAGCCGCCGTCGCGATCAGCTACTTCGAGGAGGGCGCCGGAAAAAATCGCGCCGTGGCGGAGAAGAGCGCGGCCTCGTTCGGCGAGCGGGCACTGGCGGTGGAGGGCGATGTGCGGTCGCGGGAATCGGTGACGGTGATGTTCGATCGGGTCGTGGAGGAGTTCGGCGGCATCGACATCGTGATCAACAACGCGGCCATCATCCGCGATCGCTCGCTGGGGAAGATGGACGACGCGGAATGGAACTCGGTGATCGAGACGAACCTCACCGGCGTCTATCACGTCTGCCGGGAAGGGGCGCCGCGGATGCGGGACGGCGGTCGCATCGTCAGCATGGCGTCGATCTCGGGATTCGTGGGATTCTTCGGCCAGGCCAACTATTCGGCGGCGAAGGCGGGTGTCGTCGGGTTGACGAAAGTCCTGAGCAAGGAACTGGCGAAGCGCGCGATCACCGTCAACGCGGTCGCGCCCGGCGTGGTGCTCACGGAAATGGGCCAATCGATCCCGGAAGCGGCGCGGGACGAGATGCTGAAGCAGGTGCCGTTGGGGCGCTTCGGGGAGCCGGAAGACATCGCCTCGGCGATCCTGTTTCTCTGCAGCGATCTCGCCGCTTACGTGACCGGGCAGACGATCCACGTCAACGGGGGGTGGTATGCGGGATGAGAGCGGGTCGCGACAGCAAGGCCTGCTCGGCGGTGGAGGCGGTGGGCGCGATTCGCGACGGCGATACCGTGGTCTGCGGCGGATTCGTCGGCGCCGCGCATCCGGAGGCGCTGACCGCGGCGCTGGAGCGGCGCTTCATCGAACAGGGTAGGCCGCGCGACCTGACCCTGTTGTATGCGGCGGGTCAGGGCGACGGGAAAGCGCGCGGGCTGAATCACCTGGCGCACGCGGGATTGGTGAAACGGGTGGTCGGCGGGCATTGGGCCCTGGCGCCGAAGCTGGGAAGACTGGCGATCGAAAACGAGATCGAGGCCTACAACTTTCCGCAGGGCGTGATCTGTCACCTGATCCGCGATATCGCCGCCGGCCGGCCCGGCTGCGTCACCCACGTGGGACTCGGCACCTTCATCGATCCGATTCACTGCGGCGGACGACTCAACGAGCGGACCACTGAACCGCTGGTGGAGCGGGTGGAACTGGCGGGGCGGACCTGGCTTTTCTATCATGGCTTTCCCGTGACCGTGGGCTTGATCCGGGCCACCACTGCGGATCCGGCCGGGAACCTGACGATGGAGGACGAGGTCATTTTCGGCGAAGTCCTGCCGATCGCGCAGGCGGTGCGGAACTCGGGCGGAGTCGTGATCGCCCAGGTGAAGCGGTTTTCCCGACAACTGGCCGATCCGCAGTCGGTGCGGGTTCCGGGAATCCTCGTGGATCGCATCGTGTTGGCGGAAGAGGACGAACACGACCAGACCTTCGCGGAGCGGATGAATCCGGCCTACGTGTCGCCCGCTTTCGACCCGGAGGAACGTCTCTTCGTGGACGAGCCGATGCCGCCCGGGCCGAGGCGGATCATCGCGGAACGGGCCTGCGACGAACTGAAACCGGGCGACGTGGCCAATCTCGGGATCGGGATGCCGGAGGGAATCGCCCGGATCGCCGCGGAACGAGGGTTGCTCGACGAAGTCACCCTGACGGTGGAGAGCGGCCCGATCGGAGGCATGCCCGCGGGCGGGCTGAGCTTCGGGGCGGCGGTGCATCCGCGGGCGATCGTGGATCAACCGGCCCAGTTCGATTTCTACGACGGGGGCGGATTGGATTTCGCGGCGCTGGGGGCGGCCCAGATCGATGGGAATGGCAACGTGAACGTGTCCCGTTTCGGCGCGAGGCTGGCCGGGGTCGGGGGATTCGTGAACATCTCCCAGAATGCCAAGCGCCTGGTGTTTTGCGGCACGCTGACCTCGGGTGGACTGGAGACGCGGACGGAGTCGGGAAAGCTGGTGATCGAGCGGGAAGGGGAAGTGCGCAAGTTCGTGGAGGCGGTGGAGCAGATTTCCTTCAGCGGGGAAGTGGCGCGTCGCGCGGGAAAGTCGGTGCTGTTCGTTACCGAGCGGGCGGTGTTTCGCCTGACGGCGGAAGGACTGCAATTGGTCGAGGTGGCGCCGGGGATCGATGTTTCGAAGCAGGTGATCGAGGTGATGGGGTTCCGACCGATTGTTGGCGAGGTGGCGATGATGCCGGAGAGGATTTTTGGGAAGGGAGGAGCGAGTTGAAGGCCCGGATTGGGGGAAGAGGGCTCGCGCCAGCGGCGGAGTGGCGGGAGGTGGCGGAGTCGGTGGGGAGTGCGAGTGGCTTTTGGGCAAAGGGAGATCCCTCGGCTCGTTCCTTGCTCGGGATGACATGGAAAGGGTGGGCGGTCGGAAGGGAGCGCAAACAGGTTCTTCGATGGCTGAACTCTTCTCCAAAAACTTACTTCGCTTGTCATCCCGAGCGAGCCCGCGAGCCGAGGGATCT
>JAUIGT010000251.1 GCA_030432615.1 Verrucomicrobiia bacterium | reverse complement strand
GTCCTGACCCTGGCCACGTGGTGGCTCGGTGGCACCGCCGATTCGCTCGTGGCCGCCGACGCGAAGCCCGACCGGCCGAACATTCTCTTCGCCTTCGCCGACGACTGGGGGCACTACGCCAGCATCTACGCGGAGGCGGAGGGCGCGGGTTCGCCGAACGATGTGGTGAAGACGCCGAATTTCGATCGGGTGGCCCGGGAAGGGGTCCTCTTCAAGAACGCCCACGTGACGGCGCCGTCGTGCACCCCCTGCCGCAGTTCGCTGCTGTCGGGGCAGTACTTTTTCCGCACCGGCCGCGGGGCGATTCTCCAGGGGGCGGAGTGGGACGCATCGATCCCGACCTACCCGCTGCTGCTGCGCGACGCCGGCTACCACATCGGCAAGGTCTACAAGGTGTGGAGCCCGGGCACACCGGCGGACGCTCCCTACGGCGAGCAGGATTACAACTACGGAATGAAGGGGCCGAATTTCAACAGCTTCTCCCAGACAGCCACGGCGATGGTGGAACAGGGCAAATCGGTGGAGGAAGCGAAGCAACTGCTGCTCGACAAGGTGGGCCGGGAATTCGACGCCTTCCTGGAGGCGAAGCCGGACGACCAGCCGTTCTGTTTCTGGTTCGGCCCCACGAACACGCACCGCAAGTGGACGCGCGGCTCGGGCAAGGCGCTGTGGGGCCTGGAACCGGACGACCTCGAGGGCAAGCTCCCCGATTTCCTGCCGGACGTGCCGCTGGTGCGCGAGGATTTCGCGGATTACCTCGGAGAAGCGATGGCCTTCGACGCCGGGCTCGGGGTGCTGCTGGATCGATTGGAAAAGGCGGGCCAGTTGGACAACACGCTGGTGGTGGTCAGCGGGGATCACGGCGCGCCGGGGTTCCCGCGCGGCAAGTGCAATCTCTACGACTTCGGCACCGGCGTGGCCCTGGCGGCGCGCTGGGGAGACGGCACCATCCCGGCCGGGCGGGTGGTGGATGATTTCGTGAACCTGATGGACCTGGCGCCGACGTTCCTCGAGGCCGGTGGCGTGGAGCCGCCGGAAGTGATGACGGGGCGCAGCCTGATGCCGGTGCTGACCTCGGAGAAATCCGGCCTGGTCGATCCCGAGCGCACCTGGGTGATCACCGGTCGCGAGCGCCATGTCGGCGACGCCCGTCCCGGCGGCAAACCGTATCCGCAGCGGGCTTTCCGGACCAAGGATCACGTGTTCATCATCAATTTCGAGCCCGACCGCTGGCCGATGGGCGATCCCGGCGAGGTGACCGAGGACCACATGCCCGACTACGAGAGCCTGGCCAACAACACCTTCGTCGCCTACGCCGACCTCGACGCCAGCCCGACCAAGGCCTGGATGATCGAGCATCGCAATGATCCCGCGGTGGCGGAGAAGTTCGAGCTGGGCTTCGGCAAGCGGCCGAAATACGAACTCTACGACCTGGCCAAGGATCCCGACGAGATCGAGAATGTCGCCGGCTACACGGAATACCAGGACGTGCAGGCCGAGTTGGAAAAGCGACTGATGGACGAACTGAAACGGGTCGAAGATCCCCGCGTGACCGCGGATCCGGTGCCCTACGAGAGCGCGCCGTTCACCGATGTGCCGGTTCGCGGGAAACCGAAGGCGAAGAAGAAATAATTCCTGCGTTCTCCCGGACGATCACCGGAGGTTCCGGCGAGGCGTTCCCACCGCGACCGCAGGGTGGCTCTCCAGAGCCGCCGCCCCGCCGTTCGCCGGGGCGAACTCGAACCCGGGCGCACTGGAAATCTCCCTCGCCTGCCCGCCCCAGGACGACTCTGGAGAGTCGTCCCACGTTTCCCTGGCCGGGCCGGAATGCCGGCGCGACCGTTTTTCGTAGGGCAGCGACTCCTGCCGCGGCTCGCTCTTGGAAAACCGCTTCCGAAAATCGTCAGGTTTTTTCTCGGAAATGGTATTACAGCTCCTTGATCCGCAGGTTGCGGAACTTGTAGGTCTGGCCCTTCTCGCCGTGGTGCTGGATGCCGAGATGGCCCTTGGCGTCGGTGTCGTCGGTGTACTCGGTGGTGACCACGCCGTTGACCTCGATCTTGATGGAGTCGCCCTTGCAGGTGATGCGGTAGGTGTTCCAGCCATTGCGCTTCAGGGCGTCGCGGACCTCGGGCTTCTTGAACCAGGCCTGGGACTCGGCTTCGTGGGCGAGGGCGGCCTCGACCTTGGTGCGGCCCTTCTGGCTGGGCCAGAGCCACTGGTTGCGGCCCTCGTCGTAGAGGCCGCCCGACCAGCGACGATCGGAGCCATCGACCTCGGCCTGGTAGCCGTAGACCTTGTTCGGCTCGACGTGGCAACGGAACATGAAACCGGAATTGGCCTTGCCCTCGGGCAGGTGGACCTCGCCCTCGAAGATGAAATCGGAGTATTCCTTCTCGGTGACGAGGAAGAATTTCTTGTCGGCGGTGAGATGGATCTCGTCACCGACGACTTCGGCCTTGCCCCAGTCGTAGGGATTGGTCCAACCGGAGAGGTCCTTGCCGTTGAAGAGCGGCTGAAAACCGGTGTCTTCGGCGAGCAGGAGGCAGGGCGCCGCCAGCAGCGCGAGGAGGGTAAAGCGTCGAGTGATCGATTTTTTCATGATGGGGCGGAAATCTTGCCGGTCGCCGGGGAGAAACGCAAGCAGGGCTTTTCCAGTTTCCAGTTGACCCCTCCCCCGACGAACCGCATCGGTTTCGACTTCGATCCTTCCTTTCTCCGTTCGCCTGTCATGTGTGCCATTTTCGGATTCGCCGGGTTTTCTGATGCCGACCTGCTTCGCAGGATGGCGAACACGCTGCATCATCGCGGGCCGGACGGGCAGGGCTTTTTCGAGAGCGACCGGTTCTCGATGGGCAACTGCCGGCTCTCCATCATCGACCTCGCCGGCGGCGACCAGCCGATCTACAACGAGGACGGCTCGCTGGCCGTGGTCCAGAACGGCGAGATCTACAACTACGTCGAGCTGCGGGAGCAACTCGAGGCCAAGGGCCACCGGTTCAAGACACACTCCGACACCGAGGTGTTGGTCCACGGTTTCGAGGAATGGGGCAAGGACCTGCCGAAGCGGCTCAACGGCATGTATGCCTTCGCGGTGCACGACACCAGGTCGGGCGAGACCTTCATCGCCCGGGATCGCTGCGGCCAGAAGCCCTTCTACTTCTATCACCAGAACGGGAAGTTCGTCTTCGCGTCGGAGGCCAAGGCCATCCTCGAGTGCCCCTTCGTGGAGCGGGCGCCGAACCTCAACGCCATCGATCCCTACCTCGGCCTCCGCGACGTGCCGGAGCCGGAGACGATGTTCGCCGGGATCCACATCCTCCCGGTGGCGCATTCGCTGACCATCAATCGCAACAGCGAGGTCCGCATCGAGCGCTACTGGTCGGTGCCGCTGAAGACGGATCGGAACTACAAGAGCGACGGCGAATACCTCGAGGAACTGGAGGCCGCCTTCCACCAGGCCGTGAAGCTGACGATGCGGAGCGACGTGCCGGTTTCCAGCTACCTCAGCGCCGGGGTCGATTCCTCGCTGATCACGGTGGCGGCGCAGGAGTTCAATTCCAATCTCAACACCTTCTCGATCGGTTTCAATTCGGCCATCGACGAGACCAAGGACGCCGCGGAGACCGCCCGCCTGCTGGGAACGAACCATCACGAGATCCACGTCACCCCGGACGATTTCGAGCTGTTGCCGCGCGTGATCTGGCAGATGGACCGTCCCGTCGGCGACGCGCTCATCATCGCCTTCGACCGGCTGGCGGCGAATTGCTCGAAGGATTTCAAGGTGGTGCTCGGAGGCGAGGGCGCCGATGAGATGTTCGCCGGCTACCAGTTCCACAAGATCATTCCGCTGGTGGAGAAATACTCGCGGATGGTGCCGGGCTTCATCCACTCGGGAATCATGATGCCGGGCTTCAAGGCAACGCCGATGGGCATCCTCAACAAGTTCTTCCAATTTCCCGCCGATCTCGGAAAGGGCGGAAAAAAGCGGATCGGCGAATTCCTGGCCGACTACCGGAAGCGCGACCTGCGGCAGAACTACACCATGCTGCGCACGCTCTGGAGCCTCGATGAGCGGCACTCGATCTACTCGGACGAATTCAAATCCCGCGCCACCCGCGACTGGATCGTGCCCGAGGACCCTGCCGACCGGGAAAGCGGGGCGCCTTTCCTCGATCGCCTCCTCAAGCTCCAGTACGACGAGTGGCTCCAGGACTGGGCGCTGATTCGCCAGGACAAGAACACCATGGCGCACAGCCTCGAGATCCGGCTGCCCTTCCTCGATCACAACGTCATCGAGCTGGCCTTCTCGATGCCGCCGCACCTCAAGGCCAACCTGAAACGCGACAAGATCATCGAGCGCCAGCTGGCCGCCAAGATGCTGCCGCCGGAGGTGTCCAACCGGCCGAAGAACCCGTTCTTCCTGCCGATGGACTACTTCTACGAGAACCCGAAGATCCGCGAACTGATCGACCTGTGCCTCAACGAGGATGCGGTGAAGAAGCGCGGCTACTTCGATCCCAAGCGCGTCCGGGCGCTGGTCGATGGCATGGAGCGCGGCGAGTTCATCGGGCTGAAGCAGGTGATGTCGCTGGTGATCCTCGAACTCTGGCACCTGGTCTTCATCGACCGGGAGTTCACGTTTCCCTGATCGGAGGAATTGGCATGGGACTCCGTCCCGTGCCGCTGTCCACGTCGGATTTCGGGAGCGAAGCGTTTGCGGAGACGGGATTCATCAATCCCGTCCAGACAGGCACGGGACTGGAGTCCCAGGCTACGGCTTCTTGAAACGAAAAAAGGCGCCCAATGCGGGGCGCCTCCTCGAAAGGAAATCGCGTTTTGCTCCTTTCTCAGAACGGGATGTCGTCGTCCTCTTCGGAGAAATCGGCTCCGCCACCGTGGCTGGGCTGTTCCTGCGGGCCGGAGTCGCCGCCTCCCTGGTAGCCGCCTCCGCCCTGCGACGGGGGCGGACCGGAATCGTACTGGTTGCCGCCACCGCTGTAGTTTTGCTGGCCGCCGCCACCACCTCCGCCGCCGCCGTCTTCACGGCCACCGAGGAACTGGAAATTCTCGCCCACGATCTTGAGTCGGCTGCGGTTCTGGCCGGTCTGCTTGTCCTGCCAGGTATCCATCTGCAGCCGACCCTCGATGTAGATCGGCCGGCCCTTCTTCATGTATTGGCCGGCGATCTCCGCCTGGCGTCCCCAGAGGGTGATATCGACGAAGGTCGTCTCCTCGCGCCGCTCACCGCTGTCGGTGGAGTAGTTGCGATTCACCGCCAGACCGAGATCGGTCACCGCGGTGCCCTTGGGGGTGTAACGCACCTCGGGATCCCGGGTGAGATTCCCGATCAACATCACTTTGTTCAAGCTGGCCATGGCTCGACTCTAGGGGGAAGACGCCGTCTTGGCGAACATTTCTTGCCGCGAAAAAGGGGCGGCCCGGGGGCCGCTTTCTCCCGCCTTTCGGGCCGGATTTCCTCCCGGTCCGGAAGCGTTCGCCGCGCCTCAGCGCTGCTGGTAGTGCTGCAGTTGGATGTCGTCCTTGAGCGCCAGCTTGGTGCGCACCTTGTCGATGGTGTCGGGTTCGGCTTCGAACTGGCACTGCACATAGAAGCCGTGCTTCTGCTTGGCGTGGTTCATGTAGGCGAACTCCTTGCGGCCGATGCGATCGACCTGCTGGAGCTTGGCGCCCTCGTTTTCCAGTTCGGTGGTGATGGCGCTGACGAGTTCGTCGACGCCCTCTTCGTTGCCCTGGAGATTCAGGACGTAGATGCCTTCGTATTTTCTCATGATTCCTGTTGGGGATGTTCGGAAGAGGCGGCGGAATCGTCCGCGGCCCGGGAGGGAACGTTGGTGTTTTCGGTTTCGGGATCGGAAACGGGCCGCGATTCCGGAGACTCTTTCCGGGGCCGCGGCTTCGGCTTCCTCGCCGGCGCTTCCGGGTTCTGGTTGAAGCGGTTCATCGACGCCGCCAGTCCGGAAGAGAGCGCATAATTTACCGCTTCTGCGGCGCGCGCCATACTTTTTTCGAGAGCGTCCTTTTCCGTGTCGGCGAAACGCCCGAGAACATGGCCGACCATGTCGCGGCGGGGATCGGCTTTCTCCGCCGGATCGCGACCGATGCCGAACTTGAGGCGGGCGAAGCGATCGGTACCGAGGTGCTGGATCAGCGACTTGATCCCGTTGTGCCCGCCGGCGGAACCCGAGAGCCGAATGCGCAGCCGTCCCAGCGGCAGGTCGGCGTCGTCGTAGACCACGAACATCTCCGCGGGAGGGATCTTGAAGAAACTGCCCAGCTTGATGACCGCTTCCCCGCTGAGGTTCATGTAGGTCTGCGGCTTGGCGAAAATCAGCGTGCCGTCACCGCTGCGGGCCACCTCGGCCTTCCATTTCTTCTCCGGCCGCCAGTCGAGCCCGCGCTCGGCCACCAGCCGATCGACGAGATCGAAGCCCACGTTGTGGCGGGTGCCGGCATACTTCGGCCCTGGATTGCCGAGCCCGATGATCATGCGGACCGGGCCTGCCTCCTCCGGCGCCACGGGTCCGGACTGACGCTGGCGCGGAGAGGGGGGCATCGCGGCGAACGAACCTGCGCGGGGTGGAAGCGGTCCTTCGGCTCCTCACCCCCGAATCGGCCCGGCCCTTCGCGGGAAGCGAGCGGCCGGCCGAACGGAAGGGAAACGATTACTCGCCCTCGGCGGTGGGAGCCTCTTCCGCGGCAGCCGGAGCGGCACCGGCGGTCTCTTCTTCTCCCTCGGCGGTGGCGGCCACCCGCGGCTCGGCGACCATGGCGATCACCACGTCGGCGTCCGTGTGGGTCTCAACCCCTTCCGGAAGCGTGAGGTCGCTCACGTGGACGGCGTCGCCCAGGCCGAGGCCGGAGATGTCCAACTCCAGCCTTTCGGGAAGATCCGCCGGGCGGCAGAAAACTTCGATGGAGTGCAGCTGGTGATCGAGCACCCCGCCGTTCTTCACGCCGGCGGCGGTACCGATCAGTTCGATCGGCGTGGACGGTTTCGTCCTCCTTGACGGCGTGGAAATCGACGTGCACCACCGAACCGCTGAGGGGGTCCTGCTGGATGGACTGGACCATGGCCAGCTTGGATTTTTCCTGGGCGCCTTCGATCTCGAGATTCACGAGGAAGTTGCCGCTGTTCTGCTCGCGAAGGAGATCGGAGAACTCCTTGGCATCGACCTGGACGGCGTAGGTGCGCTGGGCGGCGCCGTAGATGACCGCGGGAACGATGCCCTCACGGCGCAGGCGCTTGGCGGCGCTGCTGCCGGATGCTTCACGCTTGTTGGCTTTGAGCGTCTGGTGACTGGACATGACTGGTGGTTGGGGCTGATCGTTGAACGGTAAAGGAATTCGGTCTGTTTGACCCTCGTCGACACGCGAAGCCGCTCACGGAGCGTGGGCGGCGGCGTTCCCATCGCGATCGGCGAGGGATTCCGTTGCCGAAAGGGCGCGAATTCTACGCGCGCGGCTAGGAAATGTCAAAAAGAGAAGTCACCGACTCGTCGTGATGGATGCGGCGGATCCCCTCGCCCAGCAATTCGGCGATGCTGACGACGCTGACGTTTTCCCCCTTGGCGAAGGGCGTGCTGTCGGTGGTGATGACTTCCTCGATGGCCGATTCCTGGAGGCGCTGGCGGCCGGTGTCGTTGAGAACGGCGTGGGAAACCCCCGCGAAAATCCGTTTCGCTCCCCGTTCCTTGAGCAAGGCGGCCGCCGTTTTCAGGGTGCCGGCGGTCTCGGTGATGTCATCGACGATGAGGACGTTCTTGCCCTCCACTTCGCCGATGAGATCGAGCGCCTCGACCTCGGAGGCACTGACGCGGTTCTTGGCCACGATGGCCAGGGGCGCGCGCAGTTCCTTGGCGTAGGAATGCGCCATCTTCATGCCGCCCACGTCGGGAGACACCACGACGAGATCGCCATCGAGGCGATTCTGGCGGAAGTAGCGGATCAGCACCGGCTTGGCGTAGAGATGATCGACGGGAATGTCGAAGAAGCCCTGAATCTGTCCCGCGTGCAGGTCCATGGTCAGGACGCGGTTCACGCCGGCGGCCACCAGCAGGTTGGCGACCAGCTTCGAGGTGATGGGCACGCGGGGCTGGTCCTTCCGGTCCTGCCGCGCGTAGCCGAAGAACGGAATTACCGCCGTGATGCGTTCCGCGCTGGCACGCCGGGCGGCATCCACCATGATCAGCAGTTCCATCAGGTTCTGGTTGGTGGGCGGACAGGTGGGCTGCACGATGAAGACATCCCGTCCGCGGATGTTCTCATTGATCTTCACGAACGTCTCACCGTCAGGGAATTGCGTGACGGTCACGTCGGAGCGGCGCACATGGAGATACTGGGCGATGTCATCGGCCAGTTCGGGGTGTGCGCTGCCACTGAAGATCTTCAACTCGTGTGCCATGGCCCCACCATTGCGAAAGCGACGGAAAACGCCAGCGAAAACGCCCGCCGACGCGCACACCGTGGCAACAGCGTCGTCTTGACAGGCCGCGAAATTTCTCGACTGATAGGGCCGGTCTCTTTACCGAGCGGGAATCATGGCGGTCATCAAAGTAGCGTGCCCGAAGTGCGGCCAACGAGTTTCGGGAGACGAAAGCTTCTACGGCACGACCGTGGAATGTCCCGTCTGCACCTCGACGATCCGTTTTCCCGGAGATCCGCAGCCGCCCAAGGACTCCTCCTCCAGCGGGTCACCCAGGCCCGCGGTACCTCCCGCCTCGCCTCCGTCGGAAGCCGCCGACCCGCCGGTCACCTCCGATCC
>JAUIGT010000250.1 GCA_030432615.1 Verrucomicrobiia bacterium | reverse complement strand
CGGCGGCGAATGGAAGACTCGATGCCATCAGCGGCAGGCTCAGCAGGAGGATGAGGCTGGTGCCCTGGATGAGGTTGGAGGTCGAGGCGGCGGCGTGCTCGAGATTGGCGGGACGATGAAAAGCATCGGCGACGACCAGGAAAACCGTCTGCGCGGCGATGCCGCCGAGCGCATTGCTGACGGCCATTTCCGGAAGGCCATTGACGGCGGCGGCCACCGAGGCGATGAGCCCGGGCAGGGAAGTGGCGGCTCCGAGAAAGAGCGCTCCGGTGAGGGCTTCCCCGAGTCCGGTGCGGTCGGCCAGTTCGTCGGCGACGGCCACGAGGCGCTTGCCGGCGAGGACGATGGCGGTGGTGCCGAGGAGAAACAGGAGCAGGGAAACGAGAAGCGGGGACATGGGCCCCCGCCTTCCGGCGCACCGTTCGTGCCAGTTCCGCGGGAACGATCTTTTCCGGCGGGGTGATCGTTGGCAAGACGATGGTTCTTTCCTCTGGTGAGTGTGGGGGACCTTGGTAAGGTGAAATGCGGCGGGTCGAATCGGTCCCGGAGTCCGGAATCGGCGAAGCGTTTTCCCAGCAACAACCGTGAGATTGGAACGTGTCAGAATCGTGGTTCGCGGAGCGGTGCAGGGCGTGGGATTTCGTCCCGCCGTTTACCGGCTCGCCACCGGACTCGGATTGGCGGGATGGGTTTCCAACACCACCGCCGGGGTGGTCGTGGAACTCGAAGGGACCACCGAAACCCTGGAAACGTTCCGGGTTCGCCTGGCCGCCGAAACGCCGCCGCGCGCCGTGATCCAGAGCCTGGAGACGTCCTGGCTGGAAGCGGTGGGGCATCGCGGCTTCGAGATTCGCGAGAGTGACGGCGCCGGCGACCGAACCGCGATCATTCTGCCGGACATGGCGCCGTGTCCGGACTGCCTCGCGGAGCTGTTCGATCCCGCCGACCGCCGGTTCCGCTACCCGTTCCTCAACTGCACGAACTGCGGTCCGCGCTTCAGTCTCATCGAGAGCCTGCCCTACGACCGGCCCAACACCTCGATGAACCGGTTCACGATGTGCGCCCGTTGCGAGACCGAGTATCGTGATTCCCGGGACCGGCGTTTTCACGCGCAACCCAACGCCTGTCCCGAATGCGGTCCCCGGCTGCGCTTGTGGAATGCGTCCGGAGATGCCTTGGCTGAAGACGACGAGGCGTTGGCCGGGGCCGCGGAAACGCTTCGCCGCGGCGGAATCGTGGCCTTGAAGGGGGTGGGCGGATTTCAACTGCTGGTCGATGCCCGAAACGTGGAGGCGGTCGAGGAATTGCGGCGCCGAAAACAGCGCCGGCGAAAGCCGCTCGCGGTCATGATGCCCAGCCTCGATCAGTGTCGCGAAGTCGCGAAGATTTCGGAGGCGGAAGCGCGCCTGATGCAATCCCCCGAGACCCCCATCGTCCTTGTGCGGAAAAGGGCGGGCGACTCATCCGGACTCGCCGAGTCGATCGCTCTCGGTGCGGGAGACTTCGGGTTGATGCTCCCGTCGTCACCGCTGCATCACCTCTTGCTCCATGATCTGGGGTTCCCTGTCGTCGCCACCAGCGGCAATCTCTCCAGCGAACCGATCTGCATCGATGAGCACGAGGCGCTCGTGCGATTGGCCGGGATCGCCGATGCCTTTCTGGTCCACGAGCGGCCCATCGTCCGTCACGTCGATGATTCGGTGGCGAGGGTGGTGGCCGGGAGGGAACAGGTCCTGCGCCGCGCGCGCGGATACGCGCCCCTGCCGATTCTGGTGGGAAAGGACCTGCCCATCGTGCTCGCCGCCGGGCCGCATCTCAAGAACACCGTGGCCCTGGGAGTCGGAAGACAGGTTTTCGTGAGCCAGCACATCGGCGACCTGGAGACACCGGTGGCGCACGAGGCGTTGCTGCGGGTGATGTGGGATTTTCAGCGGCTCTACGGCGTGATCCCGGACCGTCTCGGCTGCGACCACCATCCCGAATACCTCTCCACCCGGGAAGCGATCCGGATGGGCGAGGCAACCGGGCGAGAGGTGGTGCCCGTCCAGCATCACCATGCGCACCTGGCCGCCTGTCTCGCCGAGAACGGGCTGGAGCCCCCGGTGCTCGGCATCATCTGGGACGGCACCGGATTGGGAACGGACGGCACCATCTGGGGCGGGGAATTTCTCCTCGCCGACGGGAGTTCGTTCAAACGGGTGGCTCATCTCCGCCCCTTTCGATTGCCGGGTGGGGAACAGGCCATTCGCGAGCCGCGCCGTTGCGCGCTCGGGATGTTTCACGAGATGTCGGGCGATGGCCTCTTCGAGTTTCCGGAGCGCCCGCCGCTCTGTCACTTTGCGGAAGTCGAAATCCGGGTGCTCCGGCAGGCCCTCCGTCGCAAGCTGCAGGCGCCGATCACTTCCAGCATGGGGCGCCTTTTCGACGCGGTCGCGTCGCTGCTCGATCTCCACCAACGGGTCGAGTTCGAGGGCCAGGCCGCCATGGAATTGGAAGCGGTGGCTGCGGCGGTCGTGGAGGAAGAGGATGAAAGTTACCCGTTCGAACTGCTCGGAGAAGCGCCCGTCGTCGTGGACTGGGAGCCGCTCCTGCTCGGGCTTCTCCGCGACCGGCGCCAGGGCGTGGAGCCCGGCCGGATCGCGGCCCGGTTTCATCGCAGCCTGGTGGAGATCGGGGTCGCGGTGGCCCGGCGGGTCGGCATCGAGCGGGTCGCGCTCTCGGGCGGTTGTTTCCAGAGCCGGCTCCTGACGGAAGGACTGGTTAGGCGGCTTCGCGAGGAGGGTTTTCGCCCCTTCTGGCACCAACGCATTCCGCCCAACGACGGCGGTGTTTCCCTCGGTCAGGTCATGGCGGCGGCGATGTCCGGTAGTAAACCGCCCCCCGAAGCGAACGGGGGCGCCTTAAGGAATCTTGTCCAGCCGCGTGAGTCCCCATGAAACACCTCGATGAATATCGCGATGCAATCCTGGCCCGAAAACTGGTCGAGGAGATCCATGGGCTGGTGACGAAGCCCTGGGTGCTGATGGAGGTCTGCGGAGGTCAGACCCACAGCATCGTGAAATACGGGCTCGATCGGCTCCTGCCCGAAGAGGTCGAACTCGTCCACGGCCCCGGTTGCCCGGTGTGCGTCACTTCCCTGGAGATGATCGACAAGGCGCACGCCATCGCCAGCCGGCCGAACGTGATCTTCTGCTCGTTCGGCGACATGCTCCGGGTCCCGGGTTCGGACGCCGATCTGCTGCTGCTGAAATCCCGGGGCGCCGACATTCGCGTCGTCTATTCGCCGATCGATTGCCTCCGGATCGCGAGGGAGAATCCCGACAAGCAGGTGGTCTTCTTCGCCATCGGGTTCGAGACGACGGCGCCGGCCAACGCCATGAGCGTGTGGCAGGCAAAGCGCCAGGGGATCGCCAATTTCTCGGTTCTCGTTTCCCATGTCCTCGTCCCCCCGGCGATGGCGGCGATCCTCGAATCGCCGGAGAACCGGGTGCAGGGATTCCTCGGTCCCGGCCACGTCTGCACCGTGATGGGCTACGAGGAATACGAACCCATCAGCGCTCGCTATCATGTGCCCATCGTCATCACCGGCTTCGAACCGCTCGACCTGCTCCAGGGGACGCTGATGGCGTTGCGACAGTTGGAAGAGGGGCGCGCCGACGTGGAGAACCAGTATCCGCGGGTCGTCCGGCGGGAGGGAAATTCGGCCGCGCTCGGGATGGTGCGCGAGGTTTTCGAGATCGGTGACCGGAAATGGCGCGGCGTCGGTTCGATTCCGGAAAGCGGCTACCGCCTGCGGGAGGCCTTTCGCGACTTCGACGCCGAGCGGATTTTCGAGGTGGCGGAGATCGACACCAGCGAATCCGGTCTCTGCATCAGCGGCGAGATCCTTCGGGGCGTGAAGAAGCCGCACCAGTGCCCCGCCTTCGGGAAGCGGTGCACTCCGGAGCATCCGCTCGGGGCCACCATGGTTTCCGCCGAGGGCGCCTGCGCCGCCTACCACGCCTACGGGCGCCACCTGGACGCCGACCAGGAACCCGCCATCGCCGACACATGAATCCGACATCGACCAACGCCTCCGAATCGTCTCCGACGGGCGACCCATCGATCGCCGACGCGCTTTCCGGGGGCTCGTGCCCGCTCCCGATTCTCGATCACCCACAAATCGTGCTCGGACACGGGAGCGGAGGAAAGCTGACCCACCAGCTCCTCGACAAGCTGGTGCTGCCCCAGTTCAGCAACGAGTTGCTCGATCCTCAACATGACGGGGCCATCCTTCCGGTTCACGGTGGCCGGATCGCGGTGAGCACGGATTCCTTCGTGGTGAATCCGATCTTCTTTCCGGGAGGCGACATCGGGAAACTCGCGGTGCACGGAACCGTCAACGATGTCGCCATGTGCGGGGCGAATCCCGCCTGGCTCTCGGTGGCCCTGATCCTGGAGGAGGGGCTGCCGGTCGAGCATCTTCAACGCGTGATTGCTTCGATGAAGGCCGCCGCGGAAGAGGCCGGTGTCCTGCTCGTGACCGGGGATACCAAGGTGGTCGATCGGGGAAAAGGGGACCAGATCTTCATCAACACCACGGGCATCGGCCCGGTGAACCCCGGGGTGGAGATCCATCCGCGCCGAGCCCGCCCCGGGGATCGCATTCTTCTCAACGGCGAGATCGCCGCCCACGGCATCGCCATCCTGTCGGTGCGGGACGGGCTCGAGTTCGAGTCGCAGATCCTCAGCGACACCGCACCCCTGAATGGCCTGGTCGAGGCCATCCTCGCCGCCTGTCCGGACATCCATGTGCTGCGCGATCCCACCCGAGGCGGTCTGACCAGCGCCCTCAACGAGATTGCCGGCCAGGCCGATCTCGGCATCGAGCTGGAGGAATCCGCCATTCCCATCGATGAAGCGGTCAAGGGAGCCTGCGAGATCCTAGGTCTCGATCCGCTTCATGTGGCCAACGAGGGAAAACTGATCGCCGTGGTGCCTCGCGACAATGCCGAAGCCGTACTCGAGGCGATGAGGAATCACCCACGCGGCGAGAAGACCGCCATCATCGGCGAAGTGGTCGAAGCTCACCCCGGGATGGTGACGATGAAGACGCGGGTGGGGGGGGCGCGCGTCGTCGATATGCTGTCCGGTGAGCAACTCCCGCGCATCTGCTGACGCGACATTGCGAGGACGTTTGCCGGAGAATCGCGATCCGCGGGCGACGATGACGGCGCTCGGCGCCCACGCTACCCCCTGGAGGATATCGGCGGGGAAAGATTTGGTTTGGCGCTGTGCTTTCGTTGGGTGAACTGGACCTGTCATACCAGATCCAAGTCCGACAGCGCCTATTGGATTCTGGTATCAGCCCTTGAGAGACCTTGGAGGCTGAGGATTGAAGGCAGTGCGTGCCTTGGGAGTGGATCCGGACGTTCTGCTCCCGGGTGAGATTCCCAGTTGAATGGGTAGCGTGGCGTCTTCGCGTCAGGCGCTGCCCGGCTTTCCGTGAAAGGGCATGGTCATGGATTCGTCAGTACGGGGCGGACAAGGGTAGTCCGGAATTATCATGACCTGATTATTGTGACCCCACTCTTCTCGAAACGGTCGAATCTCTATTTTCGCGGCGTCCTGATCCTGGGGCCGCTGCTGCTGATCGGTGGAGGTGGATTGGTCTACGCGATCTGGTGGTCGCCCTACCTGACCCGGCAGGAACAGGTCATCGAGCAGCCGGTACCCTTCAGCCACCAGCACCACGTCACCGTGCTGGGCATCGACTGCCGCTACTGTCACCAGTCGGTCGAGGTGTCTTCCTCGGCGGGGATTCCGGCGACGGAGACCTGCATGACCTGCCACTCCCAGGTCTGGACCGAGGCCCCGGTATTGGAGCCGGTGCGGAAGAGTTTGCGCACGGGAGAACCGATTCGGTGGAAGCGGGTCCACGACCTGCCGGAGTTCACCTACTTCAATCACAGCATCCACGTCGCCAAGGGCGTGCGCTGCGTCCAGTGCCACGGACCGGTCGGCGAGATGCCCATGACCTGGCAGTCGGAGCCGCTCTACATGAAGTGGTGTCTCGAATGTCATCGCCATCCCGAGGGCTTCACCGGTCCGACCGACGAGGTGTTTTCCCTGGAACCGAAGACGGGCTCGGTCTTCGCCGAATCCACCGGCGAACGATCCGGCGACGTGCCGGACGACTACCCGTTCAACCTCCCCCTGACCGATTGCTCGAAATGTCACCGCTGAAATCGCCCGAGTTTCCTCCCGGCGCCAGCGAGTGGCCGGAACACCTGAGTCGACGCGACTTCGCCCGCCTCGGCGCGGCCACCGCGGCGATGGCGGGACTGACCCAGTGCACCCGGCAACCGATCGAGACCCTGGTGCCCTACGTGGAACAACCGGAGCAGGTCATCCCGGGCAAGCCGCTCTACTTCGCCAGCGCCATGGTGATCGAGGGCCTCGCGCGCGGCATCCTGGTGGAGAGCCACGAGGGCCGCCCGACCAAGATCGAGGGCAATCCCGATCATCCCGCCAGCCTCGGCGCGACCGATGCCCGGATGCAGGCGGCGGTGCGGGAACTCTACGATCCCGAGCGGGCGCGGACGGTGACTCGCGGAGGAAAACCGTCCACCTGGTCGGCCTTCGAGACGGCGACTCGCGAACGGATCGATGAGGAAGGGGACCTGCGCATCCTCACCGAGAAAACCACCTCGCCCACGCTCCTCGCGCAGATGGACCGGCTCCGGGAACGCTTTCCGAACGTCCGCTGGCATCACTTCGATCCGCTCGATGAAACGACGGTCACCGGAGAGAGTTCGTCCGCTTCGCCGCTCACCGAGATCGGCGATGACCTCGAGGTGATCGTCTCGCTCGACGACGATCTCTTCGGCGAAGGTCCTGCGGCGTTGCGGCTCATTCGCCAGTGGGCGCTTCGGCGGAAGGCGGGCGCGGAACGACCCGTGGAACTGTTCGTGGCCGAGTCATCGATGACCATCACCGGCGCCCGGGCGGACCATCGGCTGGCGGTGCGATCGTCCGAGATCGGTTCGCTGGCGAAACGGCTGGTCTCCGCGATCGGCGGGGCCAAGGAAGAGTCCTCGTGGGTGACGAGGGCGGCGGAGGCGATGCGAAATGGGAAGGGCGTCATCGTGGCCGGCCGACGCCAACCGCAGCTCGTTCACGAGACGGTGAGGGAGTTTTCTCCCGCCGGGACGCTTCCCGAGTTTTCGGAGGACCCGCCTTCGGGATTCGCGGAACTGGTCGAGGCGATGAGGTCGGGAAAGGTCGAGACCCTGCTGGTGCTCGGGGGCGATCCGGCGGTCACCGCGCTGACGGATCTGGGGTTTGCGGAAGCGTTGGAAAAGGTCCCGTTCACCGCCCACCTGGGCCTTTTCGAGAATGCCACGTCTCGCCGCTGCCAATGGCAATTGCCGGAAGCGCATTTTCTGGAAAGCTGGAGTGACGCCCGTGCCTTCGACGGATCGACCACCGTTGTCCAGCCGTTGATCGAGCCGCTCTACGGCGGACGATCATCCCACGAGATCCTCGCCCTGTTGGCCGGCGAGACGGAACGCCGGGGCCGTCTCCTGGTGCGGGAAACCTGGCGCGAGCTACCCGAGCCGGCCTGGCGAAGTTCGCTGAGTCGCGGCGTGATGACGGGAAATGCCGCTCCCGAAGCGGTGGCGTCGAAACCGCGGGCCGACTTGCAGGAAACGGAGCGACCCGCTCCCGAGTTCGAGATCAACTTCCGGCCCGATCCCTGCCTGCACGACGGCCGCTTCGCCCGCAACGCCTGGCTGCAGGAACTGCCGACGCCGATCACGACCCAGGTCTGGGGCAACGCGGTGCTGCTGAGTCCCGCCACTGCTCGGCGGCTGGGAGTGCAGAACGAGGACGTGGTCGAACTGGCGCGGGGCGAGCGCACGATTCGCGGCCCGGTCCTGGTCCAGCCGGGCCACGCCGACGATTCTGCCACCGTACATCTCGGGCACGGCGGCGAGCATGGTTTCGATGCCTATCCGCTGCGCAGCACCGACGCCATCTGGTTCGGCGATGTCGAGGTGCGAACGACCGGCGACACGGCCGCCATCGTGACGACCCAACATCACCAATCGATGGAAGGTCGCCACCTGGTCCGCAAGGCGACCCGTGAGGAGTTCGCCGAGAATCCGGAAGTGATCGCCGAGATGGGCGAGGCACCGGCGCCGGGCGAAACCTTCTACCCACCGGTGCCGCAACTCGATTCCGTGCCGCAGTGGGGCATGGCCATCGATCTCAATGCCTGCGTCGGTTGCAGCGCCTGCGTGCTCGCCTGCCAAGCCGAGAACAACACGCCGGTGGTCGGGGTGGAGCAGGTGGCGCTGGGGCGGGAGATGCACTGGATCCGGATCGACACCTACTTCGATGCCGACGAGGACGATCCCGAGGTCGATTTCCAGCCGGTGCCGTGCATGCACTGCGAGAATGCCCCCTGCGAGGTGGTCTGCCCGGTGGCGGCGACGGTCCACGATTCCGAGGGACTCAACACTCAGGTCTACAACCGCTGCATCGGCACCCGCTACTGCTCCAACAACTGCCCCTACAAGGTGCGGCGTTTCAATTTCCTCGAATACAACCCGGACCTCAAACCGGTCGAGCAACTCCAGAAAAATCCCGACGTCACCGTGCGCACCCGCGGGGTGATGGAGAAATGCACCTACTGCGTGCAGCGCATCAGCGCCGCCCGGATCGACGCCAGGAAGGAGGACCGGGCGATCCGCGACGGCGAGGTGGTGCCCGCCTGCGCCCAGTCCTGTCCCGCCGAGGCCATCGTCTTC
>JAUIGT010000249.1 GCA_030432615.1 Verrucomicrobiia bacterium | reverse complement strand
CTGGTCGGTGAGATCCAGCGCGGCGCGATCGATGGTGAGAATCTCGCGGTCACCGCGCTTTTCCAAGGCCCGCACCAGGGCGCTGCCGACCATGCCCCGGTGACCGGCGACGTAGATCTTTTTCCGGTTTTCCGAACTCATGCCCCGAAGCCGTTAATCGGCGCGCCGCCGGATTCCTTTTCACGCCGCGCCAACTCCAGATCGGCATCGACCATCAGATTCACGAGGTCGGAGAACTTCGTCTTCGGTTCCCAGCCCAGTTTCTCCCTGGCCTTCGAGGCGTCACCGACGAGGAGATCGACCTCGAGTGGACGGTGATAGCGCGGATCGATTTCGACGTGCGCTTCCCAGTCCAGGTCCAGCCGCGAAAAGGCCGCCTCGCAGAACTCCCGCACGCTGTGGGTTTCCCCGGTGGCGATGACGAAGTCGTCCGGCTCGTCCCGCTGCAGCATCAGCCACATCGCCTCCACGAATTCCTTCGCGTATCCCCAGTCGCGGCGCGCCTCCAGGTTGCCGAGGTAGAGCTTTTCCTGCAGGCCGAGCGCGATCCGGGTGGCGGCTCGGGTGATCTTGCGGGTGACGAAGGTTTCGCCCCGGCGGGGAGACTCGTGGTTGAAGAGAATGCCGTTGCTGGCGTGAAGTCCGTAGGCTTCGCGGTAGTTCGCGGCCGCCCAGTAGGCGAAGACCTTGGCCCCGCCGTAGGGCGAACGCGGGCGAAAGGGCGTCGTCTCCGACTGCGGCGTTTCCGCCACCTTGCCGAACATCTCCGACGAAGAGGCCTGGTAGAAGCGCACCTCGTCGGTGAGCCCGGTGTGCCGGATCGCCTCCAGGAGTCGCAGCGTGCCGAGCGCCCCGATATCGCCGGTCGTCACCGGAATGTCGAAGGACACCCGCACGTGACTCTGGGCCGCGAGATGATAGATCTCCGCCGGCCGGACCTCCGCCAGCAATCCCGCCAGGGCCAGGGCGTCGGTCAGATCGCCGTGATGCAGGTGAAGCCGGTTCTCGGGCAGGTGCGGATCGCGATAGAGATGATCGATCCGGCTGGTGTTGAAGGTCGAGGCGCGGCGGATGAGCCCGTGCACCTCGTAGCCCTTGTCGAGGAGCAGCTCGGCGAGGTAGGAACCGTCCTGCCCCGTGATGCCGGTGATCAGCGCGCGTTTCATTTCGTGGAATGCCGGAAAAACCGGACGATACGGCCCCGCCCGGTTCCCGACAAGCCGGGGGAACCGCTTTTCCCATCAGGCGAGTTGACGCCCGATGGCGCTTGGGAGACGCTGGCGGCCATGAAATCCCCGCTCCTGTTGTGCCTGCTCGCGGTCGCACTGTTCTCCCTGCCGGTGGTCGCCGACGAGAGACCTCCGAACTTCGTCATCATCATGGCCGACGACCTCGGCTACGGCGACATCGGGTGCTACGGGAGCGATTCCATCCCCACGCCCCACCTCGACGCACTGGCGGAGAGCGGGATGAAATTCACCGACTACCACTCCAACGGTGCCGTCTGCTCGCCGACGCGGGCGGCGCTGATGACGGGCCGCTACCAGCAGCGCTCCGGGATCGGAGGCGTCGTCACCGCCGCCAACCACCGCGATACCGGGCTCGCCATCGAGGAAACGACCTTCGCCGACGTGCTCGCGGAACACGACTACGCCACCGGCATCTTCGGCAAGTGGCACCTCGGCTACGACCCGAAATTCAACCCGGTCCACAACGGGTTCGGCGAGTTCATCGGTTATGTGAGCGGCAACGTGGATTTCTTTTCCCACATCGACCAGGCCGGCTACGAGGACTGGTGGCACCAGGCGGAGTTGACGCCCGAGGAAGGCTACACCACCCACCTGATCACGAAGCACGGCGTTCGTTTCATCGAGGAGAACAAGGCCCGGCCCTTCTGCCTCTACCTGCCACACGAGGCGCCGCATTACCCCTACCAGGGCCCGAACGACTCGCCGATCCGCGAGGTCGGTCGTGCCGGCGCGGTCCATGGCGAGCGGGAGGACATCGCCAACGCCTACCGCGAGATGGTCGTGGAAATGGACAAGGGCGTCGGGGAAATCGTGGCCGCGCTGGAGAAACACG
Organism: Verrucomicrobiia bacterium; assembly: GCA_030432615.1. GTDB lineage: Bacteria > Verrucomicrobiota > Verrucomicrobiia > Verrucomicrobiales > DEV007 > JAEUHH01. Next base: position 6,715 of record JAUIGT010000249.1, on the reverse strand, counting down.
GCCTCCGGGAGAACACGCTGGTCTTCTTCTGCTCCGACAACGGCGCCAACCAGAACGGCGACAACGGCGGGCTGCGCGGATTCAAGGGCCAGGTCTGGGAGGGCGGGCACCGCGTTCCCGCGATCGCCAACTGGCCCGGGAAGATCGCGCCCGGCTCGACCACCGACGTCACCGCCCTGAGCATGGACCTGTTTCCCACCATGCTCGACGCGGCGGGAATCGAGATCGACCCGAAGCTCGCGCTCGACGGCGTCAGCCTGATGCCGGCGCTGACCCGACAGGGTATGATCGCCGACCGTACCCTGTTCTGGGACGTCGGCCGCGGCGTGGCCGCGCGAAAGGGGCCGTGGAAATTCGTGGTCGAAAAACCGCGGCCCAGGAAGGGCCAGAAAACCCCGGATCCAACCGGGGAACTCTACGATTTGTCCCAGGATCTCGGCGAGCAGGCGCCGGTGGAAAATCCGGGAATCGCCGCCGAACTGAAAGCCGCCCTGGAGGAATGGCAGGCGAGCTGGGCGGACGTCGAGCAGCGTTCCTGAGCGCATCCCCGATGAGCAATCCCGCCGATCAGCCCCTCATCCTCGCCTCCGGATCGCCGCGACGACGCGATCTCCTGGAGGAAGCCGGCTACGCCTTCGAGGTCGTGAAACCGGACGTCGAGGAAATCGAGGACCCGGCCCGCTCCATCCGCGCCCTGACCCGGGAAAACGCCCGCCTCAAGGCCGAGGCCGTCGCCGGCAGTCACCCGGACCGCCTCGTCATCGCCGCCGACACCCTCGTCCTCCGCGACGACACCGCGTTGGGCAAGCCGGCGGACGCCGAGGAAGCCTTCGCCATGATCCGATCGCTCAACGGCCGCACCCACCAGGTCTTCACCGCCGTCTGCGTGGTCGCGCAGGCGGCGGGACGCGAGGTCGAATTCTCCGTCGTCACCGACGTGACCTTCAAGCACCTGAGGGACGAGGAACTGCGCCACTACCACACCCTCATCGAGCCCATGGACAAGGCCGGCGCCTACGCGGCCCAGGATCACGGCGAGGTCATCATCGAGCGCGTGGAAGGCTCGTGGACCAACGTCGTCGGTCTCCCGATGGAGCGGTTGGGGGAAGTGCTTCGTGCCGAATTCGGCGTCGCGCCTCCCTCCTGACTACGGCGAATGCGCCTGGCGGTGGCACGCCGTGATCTCGCCGCCTTTCGTTGCGGTCTGCATTTCGAAAGCGTGCATACTGCGCCATTTCCCAGACTCTCATCGGCCCTCAGCCGCCATCGGTCGGGACCTGCGAGAGTCTGGTACGGAACTCGCGTTGACGTGAGGCATCATGAAAAAGTCCCCTTCCCTCCAGAAACCTTCCATCCTCCTCGCCTTCGGAGTGGCGCTGGCGCTACTCGGCCAGACCGCTTTCGGACAGGACCCCGCCCGGGACGACGACATCAACGGCTCGCCCGCTTTCGCCAAGGACCAGTTGGCGGCGGGCGACAAGAACGTGGTGCCCCGGCAGAACTACCGCCACACCAACGCTGTCGATGTCATCAAGTCCCTGCCTCGATTCTCGAAGCTGACGGATCTACTCGAGGTCTCGGGTCTCGATGAAGCCCTTCGCGAGCAGGAGGCGATCACCTTGTTCGCGCCCACAGACGGCGCCTTCGAGAACCTCACCGACGAGGAATTCGCCGCGCTCAAGGCGGAGGACAACCGCGAGGATCTCGTTCGCATGCTCGGCTTCCACGTCGCCGACAGCCGGCTGAACTCCAAACTGCTCACCGACCCGATCACCGTGGACACACTGGCCGAGGGCTACTCGCTCGACGTCACCACCCGGGTGGACGATGGCGACGTCGTCCTGCTCGTGGGCGGGCTGGCCAAGGTGGTATCACCCGACATCCTGACGGCCAACGGCATCATCCACGCCACCGACCGGGTCCTGTTCCCGGGTCGCAACCGCGCCGAGGAATAACGTCTCATGAGAGAAGATCGGGCGCCGTCCTCCGAGACCGACCCTGCCTTTCCCCTCCCCCGCACCTCCGATACCCGTGGCTGGCGACAATTGACGTCGCCGGGCACGGGTTCTATCGTGGTCGCTCACGGGCCCCCGACCGATGCCTCCGCCGGCCACCCTCCGGGCACACCGCCGGCGGCGGTTCTCTGATTCCGTTCGATAGCTCCTTTCATGAATATCATCATCGTCGGTGCCGGTGAGATCGGCCGCCACATGGCCCTGAGCCTGTCCCGCGAACAGCACGCCATCGTGGTGCTGGAACGCGACGAGAGGGTCGCGGGGGAACTGGACAGCCAGATCGATGCGCGCGTCATGAATGCCGACGGCGCCTCCATCAACAACCTGCTCGAGGCCGGGGTCGCCGAGTGCGACCTGTTCCTGGCCCTGACCAGCGACAACAACATCAACCTGGTCTCCAGTTCCATGGCCAAGGCGCTGGGCGCGGCGCAGGTCATCTGCCGGGTGCACCCGGGCCTGCAGCGCGAGGAATTTCTCTTCGACCTGCGCTCCCATTTCGGCATCGACTACATCTTCAGCTCGGAACGCCTCGCCGCCATCGAGCTGGCGAAGTTCGTCCGCAACCCGCACTCGATCTTCGTCGAGGAAATCGCCCGCGGCCACATCGAGCTGCAGCAGGTGAAGGTGTCGCGGGAGAGTTCGCTGACGCTGAAGCCGCTCCACGAGATCCACTTCCCGCCCCGCGTGCGCATCGCCGCGATCCTGCGGGGGGAAAAGTCCATCATTCCCGGCGCCGACGATGTCCTCGAACCGGGCGACGTGGTCACTCTCTTCGGCGACCCGAACCGGCTCCACGAGGTCGCCTGGCGACTCCAGGAAAAGGAGGGCACCAAGGAGCCGGAAACCAACGTCGTCATCTTCGGCGGCGGCGAATACGGGTTTTCCCTCGCCCAGACCATGGAGAGCTGGAACAGCCGCATCCGCATTTTCGAAGCGAATCCGGACCGCTGCGAGCACCTGACCGATTCGCTGGCCAACATCACGGTGCTCAACGCCGACGCCACCTCGCTGGCGGAGCTGAAGGAGGAGAATGTCGGCAAGGCGGACTTCTTCATCGCGGTCACCGAGGTGGACGAGGACAACGTCATGACCTGCATCCAGGCGCACAGTCTCGGGGCGAAGAACTGCCTCACCCTGATCCACCGCGCCGACTACGCCGATGCCATGACCGGTTTCGGCGAGCGCATGGGCGTGCGCGCCGCCATCAGCCCGCGCGAGGCCACCCGGCGCGACCTGATGCGTTTCGTCACCTCGGACAAGTTCCACCTCCTGCGCCGCCTCCACGCCGGGGAACTCATCGAGGCCGCCGTGACCGAGGGTTCCACCGCCGACGGCAAGAAGGTCATGGATGTGAAATGGCCGGAGAACTGCGTGCTCATGGCCCTGCTCCACGGACTGCGCGCCGTCGCCCCCGCCGCCGACGACGAGATCGCCGCCGGCGACCACCTCTACGCGCTGGTGGCACCGAAGGCGAAGAAGGCCTTCCTGAAGCTGGTGACGAAGTGAGACCCCGGTTCGCTCGAATTCTTGAACCGCTGATTCGCGCTGACCTTCGCTGATTTTTCTTCTTGTCCGAACCTGGGAAATGAACGTCCGCATCCTCGCCAAGATCCTCGGCGTCCTGCTCTGCCTCATCGGGCTGGGGATGGTGGCGTGCATGGGGTATGCGTGGCACGAGATGCGGACTTCGCCCGAGATGGGGCGGGAGGCGCTTCGTTCGCTCGGCTGGTCGGCGGGCATCACCATCGGGTTCGGCATCCTCGGATTCCTCCTGGGCCGGGGCACGGGCAACGAGGTCCTGCGACGGGAGGCCATCGTCGTGGTCGGCCTCGGCTGGATTCTCTCGGCCCTGGCGGGCTGCCTGCCTTTCCTGATCGGGAGACCCCACCTCGGTTTCGCCGGCGCCTACTTCGAGTCGATGTCCGGTTTCACGACCACGGGATCGACGGTGATCACCGACCTCGACCTCTACCCGCGCGCCATCCTGCTCTGGCGTTCGGTGACCCAGTGGCTGGGCGGGATCGGCATCGTGGTGTTGTTCGTGGCGGTGCTGTCCTTCCTCGGCGTGGGCAGCCGCTCGCTGATGCAGCACGAGTCGAGCCTCAACATTTCCGACGCCGCCGCGGCCCGGATCCGCGATGTCGCCAAGAAACTGCTCCTCATCTACCTCGGCCTCACGACCCTGTGCGCGCTGGGGCTCTGGGGCCTGGGGATGACGCCCTACGAGGCGATCAACCACGCCATGACCACGATCTCGACGGGTGGGTTCTCCACCGACAACGGCAGCCTCGGCCACTGGAACAGCCTCGCCATCGAGGGCTGGGTCACGCTCTTCATGCTGCTCGGGAGTGTGAGTTTCATGCTCTACGTCTTCATCGCCAACCGGCGCTGGGGACGGCTCAAGGCCGAGGAAGAGGCTCGCTACTACCTCCTCCTCCTCGCGGTCGCCTGCCTCGCGATCGGAACCAACCTCTGGCTCACCGACGAGCAGACCGGCTTCGTGCTCGGCCTGCGACGCGCCTTTTTCACCATCGTCTCCATCAGCACCACCACCGGATTCGGCACCGAGGACTACGACCAGTGGCCGACCTTTTCCCGGCTGCTCCTGCTGGGCCTGATGGCGGTGGGCGGCTGCGCGGGTTCCACCGCCGGCGGGGTGAAGATGAACCGGGTCATTCTCTTCGCGAAGATCTCGGTGCAGGAGCTGGTGAAATACTTTCGCCCCCACCAGGTCTTCCGCCTGCGCCTCAACGGCACCACGCCCGACGACAGCGTGCGCCTGCAGACCACGCTGTTTCTCTCCTTCGCCTTCGGCACCACCGGGATGGTCTCGCTGCTGGTCGCCCTGATGGAGCCGCACCTCGACCTGACCAGCGCCTTCGGGGCGGTGCTGGCGACGCTGTTCAACATCGGCCCCGGCATGGGCATGGTCGGACCGACCGACAACTTCTCCAGCCTGCACCCCTCCTCGCTCATCCTGCTCAGCCTGGTGATGGCGCTGGGTCGTCTGGAATTCTTTGCGGTGCTGGTGCTCTTCCTGCCCTCGCTGTGGCGGCGCTATTGAGAAACGGCGGCGACGGGATTTTGACTTGTGCGGCTCCGTGGCTGACCGCACGTTACCGGTTTTCGAAAAATCGAAGAACACCTGACCGCGCCGGGTCTCAGTCGCCGGAGCGCGCGTTTCCATGAATCGCAGGAAAGTCGCCATCATCGGATCCAACGGCCGCCTCGGACGGTCGCTCCAGGAGGTCTGCCAACCCGACCACGATCTGGTCGGGCTGACGCGCTACGACCTCGACCTGGCGTGGTCGGATCGGGCGATCCGGGAGGCCCTCGACAAGTTCGCCACCGACGCCGACGTGGTCCTGCTCTCCGCCGGCCACACCAATGTCGATGTCTGCGAAGCCGATCCCGCCGAGGCCGAGCAGCTCAATGTCACCTCCGTCCGCAGCATCGCCCAATGGTGCGCCGAACGGGAGATCCGTTTCATCAATTTCAGCTCCGACTACGTCTTCGACGGGGAAAAGGACACGCCCTACACCGAGGACGATCCCGTCCGCCCGCTCAGCGTCTACGGCCAGTCCAAGGTCGATGGCGAGGAGGTGACCGTGGGCGCCTCTGAGCGGAACCTCGTCGTTCGCCTGACCTGGCTCTACGGCCCCGGCAAACCGCTGGCGACGCCCGACTGGGCCGTCCGCATGGCGGTGGAAAACGACCACCTCAACGTGGTCAGCGACCGCATCGGCTCGCCCTCCTACACCGGCGACATGGCCGAGGCCCTGCTGCCGCTGATGTTCGACGATTCCGCCTCCGGCATTCTCCATCTCTGCAACGCCGGGAGCTGCAGCTGGCAGGAATGGGCCCAGTTCTGCGTCGATTGTGCCATCGGGTGCGGGGTCGAGGTAAAGACGCGCGAGGTCGGCCCCCTGACCATGGACGACCTCTTCGGCGACCGCGCCACCCGGCCGCGCTACACCGTGCTTTCGACCGCGAAGTACGAGGCCATGACCGGCCGCGCCCTGCCCGACTGGCGGGTGCCGCTGCGTCACTATGTCGAGGCCCACGTCGCGCCCCGTTTCCTCCGGATTTAAAGGTTGAGCCTTCGGGACCGCCCGCTACTTTAGGCGCCCCGTTCGTTTCGCGCGGGGACCGAAACACCTTTTCCGAAAACACCCAGACAGACCCTGACCGCCATGCGCATTCTCGTCACCGGCGGGGCCGGCTTCATCGGCTCTAACCTCGTGCACTACCTCCTCGGACCGGCCGCCGACGAACTCGGCGTGACCATCGAGCGCGTCGTCAATCTCGACAAGCTCACCTACGCCGGGAATCCCGAAAACCTGTCCGCGCTGGAGAACGATCCGCGCCACGTCTTCGTCCAGGGCGACATCGGGGACGCCGACCTGCTGGCGAAACTCTACGCCGAGCACGATTTCGACGGCGTCATGCATCTTGCGGCCGAATCGCACGTCGATCGCTCCATCGATGCTCCGGAGGAATTCATCATGACGAATTTCGTCGGCACCTTCCAGATGCTGCACGCGGCGCGGAACCACTACCAGAAGCGCAGGGAAGCCGGCAAGGCGGACGGCTTCCGTTTCCTCCATGTCTCCACCGACGAGGTCTACGGTTCGCTCGGTCCCGACGATCCGGCCTTTTCCGAGACCACGCCCTACGCGCCCAACAGTCCCTACTCGGCG
>JAUIGT010000248.1 GCA_030432615.1 Verrucomicrobiia bacterium | reverse complement strand
TACTCAAGCCGCGCGCCGGCGCGGCGGGTGATGCGCCTCAGGATGGTTCGGTGATTCGGATCGACGGGAGCGATCAACTGATGGCGATGGGACTTTCCCTGCTTCCGGAATGGGGCAAGACCGCTCCCTACGAGATGGGCACGGCCTGCGTGGATGAATGCTTCCGCCAACTCGTGGCCATGGGAGCGAATCCCGAACGGATCGCCATCCTCGACAATTTCTGCATGGGCAATCCCGACAACCCGGAAGAACTCGGCGCGCTGGTCGAGACGGTGAAGGGGATCGCCGCGGCGGCGGATGTCTACTCGGCGCCGTTCGTGTCCGGGAAGGATTCCTTCTACAACTATTTTGAAACGAAGGACGGTCCGGTTTCCATCCCCGTGACCATCCTCGTCAGTGGGATGGGCATCGTGGAAGACAAGTCGCATGTCGTCGGTTCTTCGCTCCGGCGAAGCGACAGCGTGATCGCCATTCTCGGCACGACCGGCGACGAACTGGGCGGTTCCGTGGCGGCTCGGCAGATGAAAGCCAACGGTCTGGAAGTTCCCGCTACCGATCTCAAGACCAATCTCGCGCTCTACCGAAAATACCACGAAGCGGTGAAGGCCGGCTGGATTCTCTCGGCGCACGACGTGTCCGAGGGCGGGCTCGCCGTGGCCCTGGCGGAGTTCGGGTTTTCCGGCAAGGGAGGACTCGATCTTTCGCTCGATGCGCTTCCGGTGAAGGGTGAGGTTTCGAAACTCGCCCAACTGTTCGCCGAGACGCCCGGCCGCCTCGTCATCGAGATCGCCCCCGGGCATCGTGAGGACGTGGCCGAGCTTTTCGCCGGCTTGGCTTACGGGGAACTCGGCACCGCCACCAACGATCACCGCAATCTGCGGATCGAGTGGGGCAAGGAGATCCTCCTCGATGAATCGCTTTCCGAACTGAAATCGCTATGGAAGAACGGCCTCGCGCCCTACTACTGAAATTTCCCGGCACCAACTGCGACGCGGAAACGGCGCGGGCGTTGGAGTCGGTGGGATTCGAGACCGAGATCGACCCGATCTCGACGCTGACCCGTGAGCGGCTCGAGGGCATTCGCCTCGTCGTGCTGTCGGGCGGTTTCAGCTACGGCGACTACGTGATGTCCGGCCGCATCGCCAGCCTGGTGACGGAGCAGAAGATCGACGCCGCGCTGAAGGAGTTTCGCGACAGCGGCGGCTACCTGCTCGGCATCTGCAACGGTTTCCAGATCCTGACTCAGCTCGGATTGCTGCCGGCGGGCAGCCTGGTTCACAACACCAGCGGGCGTTTCCAGTGTCAGTGGGTGACGCTGGAGAATCGCGCGCCGGAAAGCCCTTTCCTGAAGCAACTCCCGGAGCGCTTCGAATTTCCCGTCGCCCACGCCGAGGGACGATTCGTCACCGCCGATCCCGCCGAGGCCGATGGCTACCGCGAAAAGGGGCTCGCCGCCCTGACCTACGCCGACGATGTCAACGGCAGCTTCGCCTCCATCGCCGGGCTCCAGGACGACAGTGGGCGCGTGCTCGGCCTGATGCCGCATCCCGAGCGATTCATGGAAGCGCGTGACCACTACGACCCCGACTGGAGCGGCGGCGACGGCGCGAACGGAAAGGGAAGCGGCTATTTCCTGTTTCAATCACTCTACGAGACGATCTCGAAATCTTGATTCAACTCTCTGAAAAAGCGGCGGTGCCGGTCGGAGCGCGACGATCCCTCGTCGCCCCATCAGTCCTGCCAACCAAGATGCGACGAGGGATCGTCGCGCTCCAACCCCAATGAGCGAAGACTTCACCTACAAATCCGCCGGCGTTGATATCAAGGAGGCGGCGGAACTCGTCGGCGACATCGGCGAACTGCGCGGCCGGACCGAGGGCAAGCGGAAGCTGATGCAGGCGTTCGGCCTGTTCGCGGCGAGCTACGATCTCAGCGACTACCGGGAGCCGGTCATTGTCACGGGTTGCGACGGGGTCGGCACCAAGCTGGAACTCCTGCTCGAACACGACCTGCTCGAGATCGCCGGCAAGGACCTGGTGGCGATGAGCGTGAACGACATTCTCACCACCGGGGGCGACCCGTTGCTCTTTCTCGACTACGTCGGTATCGGCCGGATCGACAAGACCAAGATCAAGCGACTCATCGCCGGAATGGCGGAGTACCTGGAGAGTTGCGACTGCATTCTTGCCGGCGGGGAAACCGCGGAGATGCCCGGCATCGTACCCGACGGGGTCATCGAGCTGAGCGGCTTCTGCATCGGCGCGGCGGAGAAGCCGGACCTCATCGACCCGACCCGGATCGAGGTCGGCGACGTGCTCGTCGGCTATCCGTCCGACGGTTTCCACGCCAACGGCTGGAGCCTGGTGCGAAAGATCCTGAAGGCGTTTCCGGGCGAAGTTTCCGCCGAAGAAATGCCGAGCCTGCTCGCTCCGACGCGTCTGTATCACGATGTCGTGGCCGGCCTGCGTGAGGCGAAGGTCGATGTGAAGGCGATGGCGCACAACACGGGTGGCGGTTTGCCCGAGAACCTCGAGCGCTTGCTCGGAAAGAACGGGGCCGAATTGAAGATTCCACGCTGGGAACTCGGAGCGGTGCCGAAGATTCTCCGCCACGTCGAGGATCAGGAAGCGGTAAAGACTTTCAACATGGGCTGGGGCTGGATCACCATCGTTCCGGCGGCGGAGGCGGAGAAGGCCATGGATTTCCACGAGGGCGCCCGCGTTCTCGGGGAAGTGGTGGCCGACCATGGTGTGCGCGTGGAGGTGGGGTAGAGACGAGGACGACGATCGAGGATTTCGAAGCGACCGATGAGCGACCCCATCCATCACGAATGCGGCCTGGCGATGGTCAGGCTGAAGAAGCCGCTGTCGTATTATCTCGACAAGTACGGCACCTGCCTCTGGGGCTTTCAGCGGCTCTACCTGCTGATGGAGAAACAGCACAACCGCGGCCAGGACGGTGTCGGGATCGGGTGCTGCAAACTCGATATGCCGCTCGGTTCGGCCTACCTGTTTCGCGAGCGCAGCGCCAAGCGCGACTCGCTCATCAAGGTGATGGAGGAGCAGCTGGGCAAGTTCGCCAAGCTGGAGCGGAAGGGGTTGATCAAGCCGGGAAAACGGAGATATCCCGACCAGGTGAAAGAGCATTTCGATTTCGGTGGCGAGGTCCTGCTGGGGCACCTGCGCTACGGCACGTCGGGCAAGTTCGGCTCCGGCGGTTGTCATCCCTACGTGCGCCGCACCAACTGGCCGACCAAGACGCTGATGGTGCTGGGCAATTTCAACATGACCAACGCCCGCGACTTGAATCACCACTTGATTCAGCGCGGGCAGCACCCGGTCTTCGACACCGATACCCAGACGGTGCTGGAGGAGATCGGGTATCATCTCGATGAGGCCCACGACGCCATCTACCGGCGCGAGCGGGACTCGGACACCGACGGCGCCATGATCCCCTCGATCATTTCCCGGGAACTGGACCTGCGGCGAATCATCGAGCGTTGCGGCAGAATCTGGGATGGTGGCTATGCCATCGCCGGAGTGGTGGGAAACGGGGACGCGTTCGTCCTGCGGGATCCCAACGGGATTCGTCCCTGTCATTACTACGAGGACGATGAGGTCATCGCTTTCGCCAGCGAGAGAGTGCCCCTCATGACCGTCTTCGGCTGCGAGATGAACGCGGTCAAGGAAGTGAATCCCGGTCACGTGGCGGTGATGAAGAAGGACGAGGACGGCGTTGGCTGCCAGCTTCGGGTGGCGCCCTTTGCCCAGCATGGCGACCTTCGTCCCTGTTCCTTTGAGCGAATCTACTTCTCGCGCGGCAACGATCCTGACATCTACCGCGAACGCAAGGCCCTGGGCGAGGCGCTCGTTCCCCAGATCCTGGAGGAGATCGATGACGAACTCGAAAACACGGTGTTCAGCTTCATTCCGAACACCGCCGAGGTCGCCTACCACGGGATGATGGACGGACTGCGCTTTCACCGTCGCAACCAAGTGAAGCGCGAGATTCTCCGGGCGGCCGAAGCCGGGGAACTCTCCGAGGGCCTGATCGACGAACTCATCCTCCGCAACTGGCCGCGGGGCGAGAAGATCGCCCACAAGGACATCAAGCTTCGCACCTTCATCAGCCAGGAAAAGGGGCGCGACCAGATGGTGTCGCACGTCTACGACATCACCTACGGGGTGGTGAAACCCGAGGACAACCTCGTCGCCATCGACGACTCGATCGTGCGCGGAACGACGCTGCGGAAATCGATTCTCAAGATCCTGGCCCGGACCAACCCGAAGAAGATTGTCATCGCCTCGACCGCCCCGCAGATCCGCTATCCGGACTGTTATGGAATCGACATGTCGGAGCTGGGGAAATTCATCGCCTTCCAGGCAGCCACTCGGTTGTTGGAAAAGCGGGGGATGCAGCGTGTCATCGTCGATACCTACCACGCCGCGCTCGAGCAACTGAAGAAGCGCCCCGAAGAGATGGAGAACGCGGTTCGGGCCATCTACGAGCCATTCACCGCCGAGGAGATTTCCGAAGAGATCAGCGCCATGGTGAAGCCCGAGGACATTCCGTGGCACGGCGAGGTGAAGGTGATCTACCAGGGGATCGACAATCTCCACGCCTCCATCCCGGTCCACAACGGGGACTGGTATTTCACCGGCAACTATCCCACTCCTGGCGGCGTCAAGGTCGCCAACCGGGCCTTCGTCCAGTTCTACGAAGGCGACGACCGTCGGCCGTATGACGTGTTGATTTGAACTGGAAACTCATGCCGCACCGACGACACTAACTCATGGCCGAGATTTCGAGCTTTCAGGATAGATCTCATTGGCGTGTGATCAAGGCAGCGAGCTTCGAGGAAATGAGCCGGCGGCACATCGAAGACTGGCAGGCTCGCTCGCCTTCCGAACGCACCGATGCGGCTTGGGCGATGGTCGTGGAGGCCTGGAGAATGAAGGGGAGGGATCCGAATGAACTCAGATTTCAAAGATCTGTTGGTCGCGTTAAACGAAAGTGAAGTGCGCTACCTCGTGGTGGGAGACTACGCGGTAATATTCCATGCCGAACCTCGATTCACGGCGGATCTCGATATCTGGGTGGAGCCGAATCCCGAAAATGCCCAGCGCCTCATGCGGGCGTTCTCCGCTTTCGGATTGCCTCTGATCGATATCGAGGAGGACGATTTTGCTCGGGAAGGAGTCCAATATCAGATCGGAGTGGCGCCGTGTGCCATCGACTTTCTGACCTCCTTGCCTGGAGCCGAGTTTGCTTCTGCTTGGGACCGGCGTTGTGTTGTGCCAGATGAGAATGTTGAGATCAACTATCTCTCGAAAACCGATCTGATCGCCGCGAAAAGGAAGGCGGGGCGTCCCAAGGATTTGCATGACTTGTCCAATCTTGAAGATACTTGAATTCGAAAGGCCAATCGGCAGTGGGAAACCTCCTTGCGTCCCCCCGCCAATCACGCTAAGTCGATGCCAATGAAAGTCCTCGTAGTCGGAAAAGGCGGTCGCGAACATGCCATCATCACGGCGCTCCATGAATCGCCCACGGAAACCGAGATCTATTCCTTTCCGGGCAGTGACGCCATTTTCCAGATCGCGAAGCCGACAACGGCCACGGATCTGCCTTCGCTGATCGATTTCCTGGTGGCGAACCAGATCGATCTCTGCGTCGCCGGCGAGGAAAGCTACCTCGTGACCGGGGAGGGACTCGCCAACGAGTGCGCCCGGGTCAATATTCCCTGCTGGGGACCGCCGAAGGAAGCGGCCCAACTGGAAGCGAGCAAGGAGTTCGCCAAGGAGTTCATGGTCCGGCACGGCATTCCCACCGGCGGCTACGCGGCGGTGAACGACATCGACGCGGCGCGCGAGGCGATCGGCGGAAACTATCCGACGGTCCTGAAGTTCGACGGACTCGCGGCGGGAAAAGGCGTAGCGGTTTGTCCCTATGAAGCGTCCGCAGAGGAGTTCCTCGACGAGGTCCTGGTGCAGCGGAAGTTCGGCGAAGGACGCCTGCTGGTGGAAGAATTTCTCGAGGGGCCGGAGATTTCCATTTTCGTGTCGGTGGTCGATGGCGCCTACCAGATCCTGGCCCCGGCCCGCGACTACAAACGGATCTACGACGCCGATGAAGGACCCAACACCGGTGGCATGGGCGCGGTCAGTTCCCTGGAGATGTTCGAGACCGAAGGCGAGAACCTCAAGGAGCGGATCGAGAGAGAAATCGTTCGCCCGACGGTCGAAGGGCTCCAGAAGGATGGGCTGCCCTATCGGGGCTTTCTCTACTTCGGCATCATGCTGACGCCCGACGGTCCCAGGATCCTCGAATACAATTGTCGCTTCGGCGATCCCGAGGCCCAGGCGGTGCTGCCGATGATCACCGGCGACTTTGCCAAGTATGTCTTCGAAGGGGCCAAGGGAACGCTGCAACCTTACCTGATCGGTTTTCTCGAGGGCTGGAGCATTTGCCTGGTCTCTGCCTCGGCCGGTTATCCGGCCTCCTCGCGCAGCGGAGATGTCATTCGCGGACTGGATGACGTCGAGAATGCCCGCGTGTTTCACGCGGGAACCCGCCTCAACGGAAACGGAGAATTTGAAACCGCCGGCGGACGCGTCTATGTCGTGGTGGCCCGGGGCGACTCGCGGGCCGAGGCGGTGGAAAAGGTCTACCGCGAAAGCGACAAGGTGAGCTTCGACGGCATGCAGCGCCGGAGCGATATCGGCACCCGGAATTTCGAATCCTGATCGTTCTTTTTTCTCTCTCTTTCCCGATCCCCAGGCTCTCCACCTCTTGAGCGACACCCCAAATCCCGACACCGAACGAATCCTGAGCGAAGCCGACATCGCCAACACGGTGCATCGGCTGGCCTACGAGATTCTGGAGACCTGCCGGCAGGACACGCCGGCCTTGATCGGTATTTACACGCGGGGCGTGACCCTGGCGAAGCGGGTTCACGAGGTGCTCCGGGCGGCGGGACAGGATCTCCCGCTGGGCACGCTCGACATTTCCCTCTATCGGGACGATCTCGACAATCTCGGGGACATGTTGCCGACCCTGGAGACATCGGAGATCCCGTTCGATCTCGACGACACGCGCGTGATCCTGTTCGACGAGGTGATCTACACGGGACGCACCACCCGCGCCGCTCTCGACGGTCTCATGGACTACGGTCGCCCCGCCAAGGTCGAACTGGCGGTGCTGGTCGATCGCGGAAACCGCGAGCTGCCCATCCAGCCCGACTACGTGGGCGTCGAGTTGTCGACGACCCGGGATCAATACGTGAAGGTCCGCTTCCGGGAGGACGACGGCAAGGAAGGGGTGTTCATTTCCAAATAACGGCGACCGATCCATGAGCGAAGAGAAACGCATCCCATCCCGCAAGGACCTGCTCGATATCGCCAGCCTCTCGGTCGAGGAAATCGAGCATCTCCTCAAGACCGCGGTGCCCTTCAAGGATCTCTTCAAACGCTCGGTGAAAAAGGTTCCGGCCCTGCGAGGCAAGACGGTGCTGAACCTCTTCTACGAGCCCTCGACGCGGACCAGCTCGTCCTTCGAAGTCGCCGCCAGCCGACTCTCCGCGGACGTCACCAATTTCACGGTGTCACTGTCCTCGGTGGTGAAAGGGGAGTCGATCATCGACACCATCGACACCCTCCAGGCGATGCGGACGGACTACGTGGTCATTCGCCACAGCGCGGCCGGCATTCCCAACCTGATCGCGAAGCACACCCGCGCCTCGGTGGTCAATGCGGGCGACGGATTCCACGCCCACCCGACCCAGGCCCTGCTCGACATGTTCACCATTCGCGAGGTCTTTCCGGAATCGGCCGGGAAAAAGGTACTGATCGTGGGCGACATCCTGCACTCCCGGGTGGCGCGCTCGACGAGCACGATCCTGAACAAGCTCGGCGTAGAGGTCGGCGTGCTCGGTCCCTCGACCCTGGTGCCGGCTGCTCGGCATGAATTCATGAGAGGATTCCGCAACTGGGATGAGGCCTTTGCCTGGAAGCCCGATATCGTCTACCTGCTCCGGGTCCAGCTCGAGCGCCAGGGCGAGCCGTTTTTTCCCAGTCTCGGCGAATATCATCGCATCTACGGACTGACCACGAAACGCTATCACCGGGTTCGTGACGAGGGGATCTACCTGATGCATCCGGGTCCCGTCAATCGTGGTGTCGAAATCGACAACGAGGCCATGACCTACGAACGCAGCCTCATCAACCAGCAGGTGGAGAACGGCATCGCCGCCCGGATGGCGGTGCTCTACTGGCTGAAACCCGGTGCCGCCGCAGAATCGAAGAAAGGAAACGTTGCCCTGGCCGAATGAGTGCGGAATTTCCCATCACCCGACTGTTCCGCGGCGGCGAGATCGCCAGCGAAGACTCGCCCTTTCTCCAGAGCGCCGACGTCCTCGTGGAAGGCGAGCGCATTTCCCGGGTCGGAGCCGGACTCGAGGCGCCCGAGGGAGCCGAGGTCATCGACTGCTCCGGCTGCGTGCTGATGCCGGCGATGTTCGACGTCAACGTCCACGCCCGGGAGCCCGGAGAGGAATACAAGGAAACCATCAAGTCCTGCTCCGAGGCCGCCATCAACGGGGGGATCACCGGCATGGTCCTGATGCCGAACACCGTTCCCGCGATCGACAGCGGGGGACTGGTCCAGACCGTGCTCGATATCGTCGAGGAAAAATCCCGCATCGAGGTGCTTCAGACCGGTTGCATCACGAAAGGTCGCGCCGGGGAAGAACTCGCCGCCATCGCCGGCATGGCAGCGAAAGGGGTGCCGATGCTGACCGACGACGGCGATGCCGTGGCCGACCCCCGCCT
>JAUIGT010000247.1 GCA_030432615.1 Verrucomicrobiia bacterium | reverse complement strand
CCGCCAGCACGTCCGCGACAACGGCGCCGTTCCTCGACAAGCTTCCATCGAGTCGAAGCTTTCCCTGTCCCGATTCTTCCAACTGGAGATTCAATTCGCCATTCGCTCCGTCAGGCAAGACAAGAGTCCACTGCGCCGCTCCACCGATCGCAAGGGGAATTCCCCTTCCCATCAATCTCTCCCCGTCCAGGTCGAGCAGAATGGTGAGGAGGTCGCGAGAAAGCACCATCCGAACCTTGCCCCTGATCTCCTCGGGATTGGCAGCCGAGCGAACGAGGCCGTTGAACACCGCCCGGATGGACCGATCCGCCTCCCGGGACGCCCCACCCGGGTCCCCCGCTCCCGTCCCGGGTGCCTCCACCTGGTGAAAAGCACCGCCGAACCGGGTTCCCGCGACCGCCGGGCTCTCCACACCCAGGCCATTCGCGGGGCTGAAGGCTTGTATCCAGTAATACCAAGTCTCACCGGGCAAGGCGTTGAGATCCGCAAACTCCAACCCGGGCGTCGATGCGAGCAGCGAGGCGTCCCCGCGCTGAGTCGTCGCCGAACGATAGATGCGGTAGACGGAAGCCCCCGGCAAGGCGCTCCACGTGAGCAGGACATCATCGAGTCGATCTTCCGAGGCGGCGAAACCCGCCGGGGTTCCGAAGACACGATTCGCCGATGCGCTACTGGAAAGAATGCTGTCGAAGCTACCCGCTACCCCCTGAACGAAATAGTAGTAGGTCCTTCCAAACAGTGCCGTGTCATCGACATACTGTCCTCCACCGCTGGTGAAACCGATCTCAGTGGCAAGGCCGGTGCTGTCGTAGAGCGAGCGATAGATCCGGTAGCCCACCCCGTCGATTGCATTCCAGCTCAAATCGATTCCCGCGTCACCAGTAGTGGCAGTCAATCCAGTCGGCTGGGCGATTCGCCGCAGACCGCTGTCCCCGGCACTGAAGGGGCCGGTGTTCGCCCCGAAGACGGCTCTCACCCAGTAGTAGGACGGAATGCCCGGCACCGGTCCGGTATCCGCCCAGGACAAGGACGTGGTTTCGTGCGCCTTGACCGCCGAGGAAACCTGGTTTTGCGAGGATCGGAAGATTTCGTAGGTCGCTCCCGGCTGGTCGTGCGCCCAATTGATCTGGACCCGGTCTTCATACTGTTCGTCGGAGGCCCGCATCTGCGTGGGAGCCGCGATGGGACGGCCCCCTGTCACCTCCACCGATACGGGACCACTTCCCAGCACATTGGCAGCTTGGACCCAATAGTGATAGGTGGCTCCGGGAATGGCGGTCGAATCGGAAAAGGTGGTGCCCAATACCACGCCGTCGAGAAGGGACGATCCGGCGAAGGAGGCGGTGGAATTTCGATAGACACGATATTCCGCGGCCTGGGGCACCGCGTTCCACGTCAAAGTGACCTCGGAGGTGGAGCTGCCGGTGGCGGACAAAGCGGTGGGAGTTCCGGGAATAGCGTCGGGAACTCGGTCGGAGATGTCGAAAAGACGAACGCCTTCCGGACTGACGAGGGCCAGCATCCGACCATCGTCGCTGACGGTGAGCAGTCCGTTGCCGAAACCGATTTCCCCGGGTAGATCGGTGGGAATGGCCAGTTCGAACAGGAGCCCCCAAACCCGCGTGTCGTAGGCACGAATTCGATCGGAAGCGTGATCGACCACATACCACTCATTGACCACCGGCGAAAACACCGCGCCAACCGCGGCTCCAGGGTAGCTCCAGACAACCGCTCCGCTGGCGTCCAGAATCGTGGCACCCGCCGAATGAATCACGGAGGAAAGCAGGCCGTCGCGACTCAGGCTGCCCTGGAAATGGGAGCTGCCGGCCTGGCGCTGGGGACCGAACCCGTCGGTGGCGGCGGCGTAGCGATACCAGGGGCCGCTGGCTTCGTTCACAACCAGCACCTTGCCCAAGGTCCTGTTGGCATTGCGGGCCAGGAAAGCGGTACCCGCGAGGGCTCCCGACGCGGGAGCGTCCCCTCGCACCGAGAAGCCACCTACCGACGGATTCCATTCCCGAAGCCACCGGTTGCCACCACCTCCACTGGCTGGCGACACCAGAACGGCACCGCTTCCCATCCAGGCGAGGTCCCACGCTCCGCTCTCTCCGCCTGCGAGCGGGAACGCATGGTTCTGCAGTGCCCCCGTAGCCAGGTCCACTTCGTGAACGGTCCCGTTCCCTGCCCCATCGGATCGAGTGTCCGCCACGATCAGGCGATCGCCTCCCGGAGACAGCTCGATTCCTCCCAGCCGAAGTCCGGGACGGAACGATCGGGAAACCACGCGTCCGGCGATATCGTATTCCTCGACATAACCGCTGTTGGTGGAAACGTAGAGCCGGGAGCCCGCGGCGTTGAGAATCAGATCCCTGGCATCGCGAATCGGCACCAGCGAACCATCGAGGGAAGCATTCCCACGCCGTCCGCTGCGGTTGGGAGAGTTGGGTTCGGGAATCCCCTCATCTCCGTCCGCATCGATCGCGGTCACGAAATAATGGTAGAGGATTCCCGGCACGGCGGTGGTGTCGTTGTAGGAAGTTCCGGAAGTGACCGTCTGCAAGGTTGCCTGAGCGAAACTCGCCGTTGAACCGCGATACACCCGGAAACTGTTCGCCGTCGGCACCGCTTCCCACGAGATCCGAATCCGATCACCGAAGAGATCCCGCGATGCGGTCACGTTCGGAGGCCCCGAAGGCAACACGGTGACCTTGGCCTGAGCGGAATCGATGCCGCCGTATCCATTGGACACCCGAACCCAGAAATACGTATCGGCCGAAAGACCGCCCACCACGAGGTCGGAACCGGTGGCCCCCGGCACCGGTTGGCTGGTATCGCCGCTGATTCCCCGATACCACTGATAGGTAAGGTTGCCGGAATCGGACTCCGCCGTCACCGAGATCGTGGGCGCCGATCCCCACTCCACGGTTTCGGGCGAGGGCTGGAGCGTGATCCGGGGGGGAGTCGCCAGGCGCCTTCCCGTATCGGTTCCCCCAAACGAGGGACTCTCCCCATTCGCATTGAGCGACTTGACCCAATAGTGATAGGTGATCCCGGGAACCGCCGAATCGTCCGAAAAACTGGTGCCGGAAACATTCGCGGCGACCACCGAGGCGGTGGTGGAATTCGCTGAAACGCTTCGATAGACCACATAGCGGACCGCATCGACCGCGGCCGACCAGGAGAGATTCACGGAGACTCCCGAATTCTCGGAAGCGGTCAGGGAGGATGGCGGATCCGGTCGATTCTGCTCCGGCGGCAGGTACGAATTGAGCACCTGGTAGCCGCCCACGTCGTTGTTGCCGGTCTCGATGACCTTGAGGTAGAAGATCTCACCGGCGAACACTTCCCGTTGCATGCGGAAGTTCGCTCCCGCTCCACCGCCATCCGCCGACTCGATCAACGAAAGGGAAGCGTCGTACCAGGAGCCGAACGTGTCGGTAGATCCCGCCGTCGACAGTTCGAGGATACCGGTCGGACTCCCCATTCCTTCGCTGCTCAGTCGGATCGCCAGGTTGTCGATCGCCAACGGTCCCGATGCGATCTCCAGCCTCACCAGCCCTCCAAACGAGGGCGGGAAAGTGAAGGTCTCGAAGTCTTCGTTGGCTCCGCCACCATCCATCTGTCCGTCGGTCGTGACCGAATGGGTGACCGTCCCCCCATCCTGGCGGTATCCCGTGAATTGAACCGTCCTCGGTGGTGGGTTGGTGCCGAACTCCGCCAAATCGATGGAGGTCACATCAAAGGGTTCCCCGCTGTCGTGGACGATCTCGAAGCGATCCCCGATGGCAACCTGCAGGTAGGTGTTTCCGTTGTCGGGACGCCCGCTCCAGCCTCCCCCGCTTCCGATCCGGAACAATTCGTAAGGCGGGGACGCTGGAATCGCTCCGGGCAGTTTCACCGTGAAGCCGTCCTCGGAATAGTGCGACAACTCCGAAACCACACCGATCCCCTGCGCTGGCGGTCCTTCCATATCCAGGACCCCATCGCCGGGTTCCAAGCCGGTCGGCGATCCAGGAACCTGGATCTTGAAGTAATCAATGTCTCCGGGGACCTCGAATTCGCCGTTGGTCGATGAGGTATCCGGAGCCACGCCAAGAACGAGTGGCGTCGATTCCTCCGACTCGTTGCCATGATCGTCCGCGATCACCTGGAATCCAACCACGAAGGTGTAGGCCCCCGTCGTTTGAGAGGAAAAGCCCTCCACCCCCACGTAGTAGATACCGGGAGGGAGATTGCGAACCACCTGGAAATTGAGATCGTTGACGTTCCGGTCATCGTTGGCGGCCAGGACCTGGCCGGAACTGTTGTGGAGAGAACCATAGGTGTCCGTCGTTCCCGTGGTTCCCACCGTGAGTGTTCCCGATTTGTTCAGGACCAGGCGAAAGAAATCGACATCGCCTCCGTTTTCCAAATCGCCGGCCTTGGTTCCGGGAACGCGAACCGATGTCGCCGTGCTGATGTCTCCCCCATGATCGTCGCCCGTAATGGAGAGTGAGAAGACGTAACTGCCAACCGAACCGCTCTCCCCACTCACCTCCACATAGTAGGTGCCCACTCCCAGCGTTCGGGCGATCCGAAAATTGCTTCCGGCGCCACCTCCTCCGGTGGCCACGATCTCTCCGCCGGACGAATTCAGCAGACGCCCGCGGGTATCGGTCGTTCCGGTCGTGCTGGTGACAAGGTCCAGCGTACCGGATATCACCTGAAAGCGGAACACATCCTTGTCTCCCGCCTCCTCAAGAACCCCTTGGGTGTTGCTGTTGGTGGCCACCGTCGTCGCGGTAGCGGTGGTATCTCCGTGGTCGTCCAACGAAGCGTTTCGAAAATTCTCCAGGATCGGCAGGGCCGAATTGATGCTGCGGGCACAGTCCTCGAGGTTGGCACGGCCTGTCGCTCCCCCTGCGTAGAAAACATTCGGGTTGGAGAATTGCAGGGTCCGGGTCCCGGGGCTGTAGGCCATGATCGAACGATAGTAGCCCCCCCCGGAACCGTTCCACCGCCATCCATGCGACCAGTCGAAAAGACCGTCGCCTCGGGGACCGGTATCGTTCACCGCATGAGAACATCCGAAGTTGTGTCCCAGCTCGTGGGTGAAGGTGTATTTGTACTGGCAGAGCGGATCGGTCACATTGAAGGCGTAGGCTTCGAACGAGGACGACATGGAATTCATGAGCCATCCAACGCCACAGGCATCCACCAGCGGGGTCCACAGGCTGACGAAGTCCGCTCCGAATGCGTCCCGCAGGCCGTGCACCTGATCCATCCATCCGTCACTCGGATTGGTGATCGCATTCAGAGCGGGGCTTGCAGAGGTGTTCGAATAGGTCACCTCGGTCGTGTGGACCAACCTGAGGGTGGAAGCGATCCCGCTGTTCGCGAAAGCCAGGTTGGTGTCATCGACCCCCTGGTTGATCAGGGCGAGGATGGCATTCGTGCCTCCCTGCTGGTTCTTGGCGTTCGTGGAGTAGGCCACGAGAACATCGAGGTCGCCAGCCGCGTTCCCGACCGGAGGCGCGACATCGCCCGCTACCTGTGGTCCGGTTTTCGGCGCCGAGTCCCCCACCCCGGGTTCCGATTGATCCGCCAGCAACGGCGTCCGATCTCCCGGCCGCGCCGCCAGGGCGGGAGGAACCAGGGGAGCCGGGCACCCGGGAGCCAGGGCATCCACCACCTCCTGCACCCGGTGAATGCCGTTCCCGACGTAGCGAAGTTCGCGAATTCCCAAGCGCTCGCTATGAAAGTTGCCGACGGCCACGTTCTCGTGAACGCTGAGGGAGAACTCGCTCTCCGGCTCCCCCCGGATCTTTCCCTGGAGGGTGTAGCTGCGATCACTCCGCGTGACGATTCGCGTCACCCGGGCTACAGCCTCGATACCGCCACCGAAATCCAGGGCGATCTCCTCCACCTCGCGCTGCCGGGCGGCTGCCAGGGGAGCAAGATCGATCGCGACCGGGCGAGCGTTGCGAAGGAACAATCGTTGGGGACGATAGCTCAACCCTCGAGAAGCCCCGTCCCGATGCCACGCGTCTTCGCTCATGGGCGAGAAAACCTTCGCCCCCTCTTCGACCCGTATTCGGGGCTTCTCCATCGGCTCGTCCATCGCCGGACGAAAAGTCACCACTTCACCGTCGGCCGCCAGTTCTTCTCCGCTCCGGGAAACATCCGGCTTCCCGTTCCCGGACCTGGCGGAAGGCGGGAACCGGTGCCGCTCCTGAAGCAGCTGCAAACACAAGGCGCTCGCCAGAAACAGGAGCAGACTGAGGACCAAGCCTGGATGACGATGTGGTTTCACAACAAATCCGGCGCCCACTCGGCACCGCTAACCAGCAAAGGTTAGGAAACAATCGAATCACAATCAAGCGGGAAAGACCGGCGCGGCGAAGCTCAGTCGCGTCCTACCGCCACCACATCTCCCCGCGCATTGCGGGCGTAGAGCACTCCATCGGCCAAGGCTGGAGGAGTCCAGCAACGTCCGCCGAGAATCTGCCCTCTCTTTTCGACCTCGAACCCGGAGGGAGAAGCCTTGGCGAGGACGAGTTCTCCTCGCTCGGTCAGGATCAGCAAATGACCATCACGGGTCGCGATCAGCGAACCGCATCCCAGGCTCTCCGTCGGAGGCACTCTCCATCTTTCCCGGCCGCTCTCGAATTCCAGGCACACGAACTCGGTGGGCCGTCCCCGGTGAGCGGTGCCGTCGAAACCGTATAGATAGCCCTCCAGGAGGACTGCGTTGTTCATGTGGGTAGAGAGGCTCAGGTTCTCGTAGCGCTTGGCCAGTTGTCGACCGTCGAACTCAAAAAGCGCACAGCCCCGATCGTAGCCGGTCGAGACGAATAGGGCGGCCCCCTTCGCAATCGGCGTGGTCGCATTGGTATCGAACGACGTCTCCCACGGCGTGAAGGCCAGGGTTCCCCCGTTTCCGGGATCGAGAATCACCAGGCCGTCGGTCTTCAGCACCGCGATCCTGGTCTCGTCTCCCGACTCGAACAAGGCCGGAGATCCGTAGGCCGGCCGGAAAGGCTGGCTGCGCCAAACCACTTCACCGTTTTTCGAATCGACCCCCAGGGTGACCCCGGCCTCCAGGAGCAGGAGCTCTCCATGCAGGACCGGCGAGCCGGCAAATCCCCATTCCGGTGGCGCGTCCCGACCCGTCTCCGCCAGGAGATCCAGATGCCACCGCACGGCCCCGGTATCGGCTCGGCAGCACCAGGCGTCCCCGTTCTTTCCGACCACGAAGACGTTCCCGTCCGCGACGAGCGGAGTCGCCGCCGGCCCACCCTCGTGCAGGTTGGGCAGCAGGGGCGCGTCCCACGAGTGTTTCCAGAGCACGGCTCCCGTTTTTGCATCGAGGCACCAGAGAGTTTCCTGTCCTCCCGTCTCCTTTCCATCATGCCCCAGGGTGAAGAGACGTCCGTCGGCGATCGCCACGCTCGCATAGCCGACCCCGACCTGGCCACGCCACAGGACCGTTTCGGGATCGAACTCGGCCGGCAGGACTTCGGAGGCGATGCCGTCACCACCCGGTCCCCGCCATTTCGGCCAATCCTGTCCCCTCGCGGAAAATCCGGAAAAGAAGATCAGGGCCAGCCATAGAAAACAGCAACGGCCCAACCAGGTCGGGAAAGCGGAAGAAACGATGGTCACCCCTGTTTCCTATCAGCCACGGCCCGGCTTTGCAAAACCTCATCGTCGGGCCAGCACGCTCCCTGGCGGATCCATTCGCCGATGAGATTCTTTTCCTCCATCGAAAGCCCGTGCCCCAGCGGCGGCATGGCCGACACGGCTTCCTCCTCCAGGTAGATCACTCCCAGCAATCGGCTCTCCTCGGGCTTTCCGGGCACAACCAGTGAAGGCTGGCGGGTGGGATCATAGACTTCGCGCGAAGTCCGGAAATCCGGAATCTTGGCGCCCATGTAATCGCCTTGATGACAGGGCAGGCACCGCTCCTCGAGAATCGGCTTCACTTCATCAAATCCGACCTCCTGGTACATCGGCAACTGGGCAACCTCGATCTGCTGACAACCCGAGTGACCGATCACGAGGGTGACGATCACCACAATCATCCAGAGAATCCGGGGCAGGAAATCGCGTACCTTCATGAGAGGAGTCTATCACAGCCCCACTTCGTCGGCCCAGCAGCGATTGTTCAGCTACGCGCGAGAGTTGCCGAAAAAAAGCGGGACCCCCGGAGTTCCGGGAATCCCGCCTTCGGAAAATCAATCCGAGGTCAGGCTTCGAGGCCCACCAACGGATAGAGATTGTCCTTGCACCACTGTCCGTTCTGCATGGTGACCCCATCCGGGTCGTCCACGGCGACATGGGCTTCATCCTCACAGATGATCCAGCCCTCGTAGTTTCGCAGGGTCAGCCATTCGGTGATCTTGTGGAAATCCAGTTTGCCGGTACCCATCTGGGCCCAGGGCTCGGGACCGTTGCCGGAAAAATCCTTGTAGTGGATGTGGTTCACGAGGTGTTGCCACTTGTTGAGCGTCTCGATCACGTCCATGCCGCCACGAATGATGTGTCCCACATCGGGCGTCCAGCCAGTGACGTTCGGGTCGAGGGAACTGAGCACCACGTCGTAGTCATACTGGGTGCGCACCAACGAATCCGGCGGGCTGTTGGGGTGATAGGAACAGACCAGTCCGGCTTCGGTCGCGCGGGTCGAAACGTTGTTGATGTTGCGGGCGATGTTGAGCCGGCGGCGTTGCAAGTCCTTCGCCCGACCGCTCGGCAAGGTCACCGTTCCCAGCATGGCACCGGGGAAATGCTTCAGGAAATCGATGGTGAAGTCGGCGGCGGCCCGTTCCTCGGGCGTTTCCTCCTCGTTGTCCCAGGCGCAGACCAGG
>JAUIGT010000246.1 GCA_030432615.1 Verrucomicrobiia bacterium | reverse complement strand
GAAAAACCGCGAACGCCGGGTGCTTCGTTTCTCGAGGAAACCTGCCGGAGGGAGCGGGCGGGTGGATCGGCCGAAGGAGGGAGATCGATCGGGCAATCTGCAAGGGCGAATCCCGACTCAACCCGGTTGAGTCGCGGAGCGAACAGGGTTGGATCGGAGACGGAAGAGGGTTGAATGAGGGTCGAGTCGGCGAAATCGGGCCGGCGAGGCGATCCGGCGGGCCCGGCGGGAGCCTTGGCCCGGCGGGAGCCTTTCGGCGCGTCGAAGGTGGCCGTGACTTTTCACGGGTGGGTTCTTCTCGGGAAGAAGGTGGTCGTGACTTTTCACGGGTGGGTTCTTCTCGGGAAGAAGGTGGTCGTGACTTTTCACGGGTGGGTTCTTCTCGGGAAGAAGGTGGTCATGACTTTTCACGGGTGGGTTCTTCTCGGGAAGAAGGTGGTCGTGACTTTTCACGGGTGGGTTCTTCTCGGGAAGAAGGTGGTCGTGACTTTTCACGGCTGGGTTCTTCTCGGGAAGAAGGTGGTCGTGAGTTTTCACGGGCGGGTTCTTCTCCGGAAGATGGTGGCCGTGACTTTTCACGGGTGGGGATCTCTCAAGTCGGCGCGCCCGGTCCTCTTTCCCTTTTTCGCTCTTCCGGTTGGCGTTTCCTTGCGTTCGGGCCCGGACCGGGCTTTCGGCTGATCCGAAACGGATGCCGGCGCCGTTCTGGAGGACGGGTGGCCGCATCGCGTCGCGTCAGTATTTTTCGAACTAGGGCGTGCTCGCGGGTTTCACTCCCACGGCGGCGAGGTCGCCCTCGGCGGTGCGGCAGAAGATGCGGCCGTGGGAGAGGACGGGGATGGTCCAGCACTTGCCTTCGAGCAGGGGCTGACGGAGGCGGGGGCGGAATCCCTCGGGCGTGGCGTCGAAGAGGGTGAGGGTGCCCTGGTCGAAGAGGACGATGGTGTCGCCCGCGGCCATGAGTCCGCCGCTGCCGAAGCCTTCCTCGGCCCAGACGGTCTCGCCGGTCCGGAAGTCGGTGCAGACCAGCTCGGTGGGCCGATGGGTGGTCCCGTGGAGGGAGTAGACGTGGTCGCCGAGCAGCACGCCGGGATTGAAGTACCACTTGAGGTCCTTCTGCTCCCAGACCTGCGCGGGCTCGGCGGCGCCGGGGACGACCTCGAGCAGGGCGGTGCCGGAACTGGAGGACAGCAGGATGCGGTCTCCGCGAACCACGGGATCGGCGGCGTTGACGTCGCGGCTGGATTTCCACGGCAGCGACCAGGCGGATGTCCCGGTCTCGATGTCGAACCCGATCAGGGCCTCGGCGGAAAAGAGCAGGTGGCGCGCGCCGGGTTCGCCGGCGGGAAAGGGTACGACGGTGGCGTAGCCGGCGGTGTCCTGGCTGGGGAGCCAGCGGGTCTCGCCCGTCTCGCGGTCGAGGGCGATGCCGCCTCGGCCGACGTTCAGGACCACGAGATCGTCGTGGATGAAGGGCGAGCCGGCGAAGCTCCATTCGGGCAGTTCGACGCCGTGGTCGGCGAGGAGGTCGCGTTTCCAGAGAACCGCGCCGCTTTCGAGATCGAGGCGGAAGACGTGGCCTTTCTTGCTCAGGGTGTAGACCGAGTGGTCGTGGATGGTGGGCGTGGCGGAGGGACCGCCTTCGTAGTAGAGCGGGTCGAGTGCGCAGGCGTAGTCGTGGCGCCAGAGGACTTCGCCGGTGCGGGTGTCGAGGCACCACACGGTGTCGGTGTCCTCGCGGTTGCCCATGGTCAGGAGCCGCTGTCCCTCGACCGCGACGCTGCTGAACCCGGTGCCGACGTTGGCTTTCCACAGCACCGGGAGGGAATCGGGGAGTTCTCTCGGGATCGATTCGGTCGAGATGCCGTCGTGATTCGGACCGCGCCACTGGGGCCAGTCGGCGGCGGCGACCGGGAGGGCGATGGACAGGGATGCGGAGACGAGCAGCAGGCGGAGAGCGGCGACGGTGGAGAAGGAGTCGGCGGATTTCATGGCGGTGACGGGGAGGGATTCACTCGGGGAGTGATGGGAATGCTGCCCGGTGGAACGCCTGGACGCGTCGCGCCGGCTGCCGCCTCATTCTTTCTCCCCTCAGGACCTTTCCGACGGGGGTGGGCTCCACTTTATTCGACCGAGATCGCCGGGAATCGGCGGAGCGGTTTCCGGGTCGCGATGCAGGCAGATCCAGGTCTCGCCGTGGGCGGGATCGGCCTCGGTGGGACGCACGCGGAGTTCGTGGCCGTTGCCCAGGGGGCGGACCGATGTCACCCGGACCGGGTGGGCGTCGGTATCCGTCGGACCGTTTTCGCCCGCTTTCCAGGCCGCCGCTTCGGGCCGCAGCCAGCGTTCGCCGCCGGTGGCGGGATCGATGACGCGATTGGCGGGACCGAATCGTTCGGCGCAGTAGCGGTCGATCGGGTGGCGATAGACCTCGGTCGGCGTGCCGGTCTGCCGCAGGCGCCCCTCGTTCATGACGGCGACGCGCGAGGCGATGGCGAGGGCGTCCTCGGGATCGTGGGTCACGAGCAGGGCGGCCTGGCGGAGTTGGCCGAGCAGATCGCGGATCTCCTCGCGCAGGTGACGGCGGAGGGCGGGATCGAGGTGGGAAAAGGGTTCGTCGAGCAGCACGAGGTCGGGCTCGGGAGCGAGGGCGCGGGCCAGGGCGAGGCGCTGGCGTTCTCCGCCGGACAGCTGGTGCGGGTAGCGATCGGCCTTGTCGGCCAGCCCGACCCGCTCGAGGTTTTTCGCGATGCGTTCCTCGCGGTCGCCGCGGGCGAGACGATCGAGACCGTAGGCGACGTTCTTGCGGGCGGTGAGGTGGGGAAAGAGGGCGCCGTCCTGGAAGACGAGACCGACGCGACGTCTCTCGGGCGGGACCTCGCCTCCCGCAGGGGCGGCTTCCCCGGCGACGCCGCGGCCCGCCAGGTAGACCGAGCCGGCATCGGGGGATTCCAGGCCGGCGGCGAGACGCAGGAGGGTGGTTTTTCCGCAGCCGCTCTCGCCGATGAGTCCCACGATTTCTCCGGCGCCGACGTGGAGATCGACGCCATCGACGGCGGGACGCGAGGAGCGGTCGAAGCGCCGCGTCACGCTCTCGAAGGCGAGCGGATGAGGAGGATCAGACGCGTTCATGGCGACGGGCGGAGGGGGGCGTATCGGGGAGGCCGGAGAACCATCGATTGGCGAGAAGGAGTCCGGCGGCGCCGACGATCACGATCAGCAGAGACGGCACCGCGCAGGCCTGGAGCCGGGCTTCCTTGGCGAAGCCGAACGCGCTGGTGGCGAGGGTCTCGAAATCGGCGGGGCGGAGAATGAGGGTGAGGGGGAGTTCCTTGAGCAGATCGACGAAGAGCAACATGCCGGCGGCGACGAGCGGTCCGCGCAGCAGGGGCAGATCGATGCGCAGGAAGGTGGAGAAAGGTCCCTTGCCGAGGAGGCGGGAGGCTTCCTCCAGCGGTCGCCCGATGCGGTCGAGCCCGGCGCTGGCGAGTTGGAGCGGGATGGCGAAGAAACGGACGAAATAGGCGAAGCCGATGGCGAAGAGGGTGCCGCTGAGGAGGGGCAGGCCGGGCAGCGCCTGGCGATCGAGGCCGCCCATCACCGCGAGTACGCCGACGGCGACGACGGCGCCGGGCATGGCGTAGCCGAGGCCCGCGACCCGGGCGAAGATCCGGCGAGCGCGATTGTTTCTCAGTTGGATGGCGTAAGCGAAAAGCCCGGCCACCAGGGTGGCGCAGGCGGCGGTGGTCACGGCCACGCCGACACCGCGGGACACGGCATCGAGGCCCGGGAAGTCGGCGGCATTCTCCGATGCGAGGTGAAGTCCCGCCCAGACCGTGAGGTGCCCGGCCGGGTAGAGAAATCCGAGCGCCAGGGGGAGCAGGCAGGTCAGCCAGGCGAAAACGGCCCGCCGACCATGGAGGCGCCGGCGGGAAAGCGGGGGCGAGGAAGCCTCCGCTTCGGTGTAGCGAGCCCCGCCGCGGGCCATCCGCTCAAGTATCAGCAGCACCGCCACCGCCAGCATCGCCAGCCCCGCCAATCGCAGGGCTGCCACCTTGTCCCCCATGCCGAACCACGTGCGAAAAATCCCCTCGGTCAGCGTGGGCACGCCGAAGAAATGCACGGCCCCGTAGTCGTTGATCACCTCCATGACGACCAGGGCGGCGCCCGCCACGAGTGCCGGCCGGGCCATGGGCAGGGCGACGCGGAAGAAAACGCGGGTCGGTCCGCTGCCGAGACTGCGCGCCGCGTCGATCGCGGCCCGCCCCTGCTGGGAGAAGGCGGCGCGGGCGGCGAGGTAGAGATAGGGGAAGAGCACCCCGGCCATCATCAGGGTCAGCAAGCCGTGACGCAGGGCGCTCTCGGCGAAGAGAAAGGCGTCCACGCCCCATTCCCGGCGAATCCACACCAGCAGGGGAATGGCGGCCTCCGGTCCCCGGGAGAACACGAAGGCGGCCACATAGGTGGGGATGGCGAGCGGCAGCACCAGCGCCCAGCTGAAGAAGCGTCGGCCGGGAAACTCGCACATCGTCACCAGCCAGGCCGGCGGAACGGCGAAGAAGAGCGCGATGGCGACCACGCCGATCACCAGGCCGAAGGTGTTCTTCAGGTAACCGGGCAGCACCGTCTCCACGAGATGGGCCCACTCGGGGCTCGCGCCCCCGAGTGAATAGAGTACCGCCAGCACTGGCAGGGCGATGATTCCGGAAAGGATTCCGGCTCCGATTCCCCAGCGATCCGGAAGCCGGTTTCTCAGCCTGGACCGGAGGGAAAGGTGCGGGCGTTCCTCGGCCGGCGCGGAGACGCGCGCCGGATCGACCGGAAGCCAGCCCGCGGACCGGGCCGCGGAGGGCGGAGGGCCGGTCTTCATGCCGGAACGTGGGCGGGGGAGGTCACGAGGATTGACTGCGGCGGTCGGACTCGCGATCGAGCGTTCCCGCTCACTCCCAGCTCGCCCGGTTGAAGATGCGGACGGCCTCGGCGTTGAGTTCCCCGAGCTTGGACAGCGCGACCGGATCGGGCAGGAATTCTCCCCAGTCCTTCTGCCGTTGCGACCAGGAAGCCGCTTCCGCCACGGGGTATTCGTGGGTGTTGTCGGGGAAGCGGGACTGGGTCTTCTCCGAGAGCAGCCATTCGATGAAGCGGGTCGCTTCCTCCTGCTGGTCCGAGGCCTTGACGATGCCGATGCCGCTGATGTTGATATGCGCGCCCCGGTTCCCCTGGTTGGGGAAGAAGATCTTCACCGCGGCGGCGGCTTCGCGATCGGCGGCTTCCTCGGAGGTCTCCAGCAGGCCGAGGTAGTAGGTGTTCACCAGGGCGACATCGGCCAGGCCCTTGGCCACGGCGCGCACCTGGTCGCGGTCGCTCCCCTGGGGCGGGCGGGCGAGATTCTTCCGCACCGCGGTCGCCCATTCCTGGGCGGCGTCGGGACCGTTGGCGGCGATCAGGGTGGTGAGCAGGGACTGGTTGTAGATGTTGGACGATGAACGGATGGCCAGTCGGCCCCGCCATTTGGGATCGGCCAGGTCCTCGTAGGTGGAAAGTTCCGCGGGAACCACGCGATCCTCGGCGTAGACGAGGACGCGGGCGCGCTGGGTGATGGCGGT
This sequence comes from Verrucomicrobiia bacterium, assembly GCA_030432615.1. Classification (GTDB taxonomy): domain Bacteria; phylum Verrucomicrobiota; class Verrucomicrobiia; order Verrucomicrobiales; family DEV007; genus JAEUHH01. The sequence continues at coordinate 3,260 of JAUIGT010000246.1, read as the reverse complement.
CCAGTGGCCCTCGGGATCACGAAGGCGTTCGGGGACATTCTCGGGAACCACCCGGGAATCGATGGGCTGGAGCAGGCCGGCCTTTTTGGCCCGGTGGAGTCCGCCAGCGTCGGCGGTCATGAAAAGATCGGCCGGGGTCCGATCGCCCTCCTCTTCGAGCCGGGTGATGAGTTCGTCGGCCGAGGCCTTGACCACCTGGATGTCGATCCCCGTCTCCGCCTCGAAATCCCGGTGCAGCTCTTCATCGAAGGCGTAGTGACGCTGGGTATAGAGGGTGAGGACCGGCTTTTCGCCACTCTCCCGCGCCTTGGCGAGGGAGGGAAGAAGGACGAAGGTCGAAGCCACGATGACCGGGAAGAGACGGGCGAGGGCGGCTCCGAGGATCCGAAACGGGAAGGGAGAGGATTTCATGGGGGTGGAAAAAAGGGCTGGATTGTTATTGAGAATCAATCTCGATAACGGAGGAAGGGTCCGGGTATTTGCCGGGTATTTCAACCGGGAAAGAAGGGGAATCGCTGCCGTGTTTGCGGGACATCCGCGGGAGGCGCTGGAATTGCCGGGCTCGTGGCTCTCCCCGGGTTGATGCTTTGGCACTTTCGACCTCGGAAATCGGTCGGTGAATTTCCGATTGAGGTTGCCCCCCGGCAGCCTCCGACGTAACCGTGGCCATGAAGCACGCGTTCCCCTGGACCTCTCGGCTTGCGACCGCGTTGGCGGTCGGACTGATTTCCTTTCACGGATCCCTTTCGGGAGAAGAGGAGGAACGCACCGAGGAAGTCTTCATCCCGAACTATGCGGTCGCCTCCAGCTACTTCACCTGGAACGCCGACGCCGATTTCTCGGGGAACAGTGGTGGCTCCGTCGGCCAGGAGGAAGCCGGGATCGTGGCCAATGTCCCGGTGTTGATGCGCGACGGACTGCGGCTCACCGCCGGCGTCCAGTATCGGTGGAACCGACTCGATTTCTCCTCCGGCGTGGCCGATCCGCTGGGCGGGCGCAGTTTCGATCTGCACCGGGTCGATATTCCCATCAATGCGTGGGCCGACTTCAATGATCGCTGGAAGCTCTGGGTGCGGCTGCAACCCGGCTGGTATTCGGATTTCGAGAACGTCGGTTCGGACGACTTCATCCTCACCTCGCTGGCCCTGCTGTCGTATCGCTGGAACGACTGGATGAAGGTGGCTTTCGGTGGCTTCTACTCGCGCGACCTGGGCGAGGAAAAGCTGCTGCCCGCCGTCGGTTTCATCATCGAACCCGATCCGCAGTGGTATCTCGCGTTGACCTTTCCCCGGGTCGAGATGGCCTATGCTCCCACGCCCGACTGGCTGCTGAGCGGGCGCGCCGTGCTCGGCGGCGCCGGCTGGAACATCTCCGATCCGAACGGTGGCGGAGAGGACATCGATCTCAACTACCAGAGCATCCGGGTCGGCGTCGGGATCGACCACCGGATCTCCGGCCCCTGGTGGGCCTACCTCGATGCCGGTGTCCAGGTCGGCCAGGAGATCGAGATCGAGGGCGGCGGCTACCGCTTTTCCGAGGAACTCGACCCCAGCGCCTTCATCAGTGGCGGGGTGAAGATGCGATTCTGAGGTCCCGCGGTTGTTTCGCGAGGGAAGTCAGCTTTCCGGCCAGAAATCCTCGCAGTTCTCGGGATCGGGCAGGGCATCGTAAAGTGGCGCGAGCTGATCCCTGCGATATCGCTGCCACTTGTAACTCGAGGACGTGTAGATCGCCTGTCGCACCTGTCGGGAGGAGGCGGTGGTGACGGAACGCTCGGCTTTTTCGGGCGAGAGACAGTTCTCGTTCCAGGGCACGCCCAGGGTCTCCAGCATCCGGGGAATCTCCTCGGTCGGAGATCCGGCCAGGGCCTCGTAGCTCACGGTGTGGAATCGATCGGGGAGCACTTCGGCCCAGTGCTCGGCCAGGCGTTGCGCGGCCAACGTGAAGTGGGCGATTCGCTCCAGGGAAAGGGCGAAGGGATGAACCTCGGTGAAGTGTTGCTCGAGGTTGGACACCGCGATGTCGTAGGGGTGGCGACGACAGAACAGGAACTGCGCCTTGGGGAACAGTTGGGCGATGAGGCCGACGCTCAGGAAATTGAAAGGCAGCTTGTCGGTGTGCCAGCGGAAGTCGTTGCTCTCGGGACGCAGGCTGTCGAGATACCGTTCCGCCAGCGAGGCGCGCTGTTCCTCATCCAGGGTGTCGCTCCAGTTCGGGCCCTCGATCTCGAAGTCACCGGAGACCTCCGCGAGTAGCTCGTTCATCGTCCCGATTTCTCCGCCGGCAAAGACATCCGGGTGAGCGGCGAGGATCTGCTCGCAGAGGGTCGTGCCGCTGCGGGGCATGCCGATGATGAAAAGCAATCCGTCGCGATCATTGGCGCCGGGATAGGCTTTCGCGAGGGCGTCCCGGGTGAAGACCTCGGTGAGGACATCCATCTGCCGCTCGTAGGCCTCCGGATCGTAGGGATTCTTCGCCGCCCGCAGTTCGTTGGCGGCGGCGAAACTGTCGAAGGCCTCCTGGTAGTTTTTCTCCATATTGAGAAAGCGGCCCCGCGCGAAGAGAAGGAGGGTGCGCTCCCGGTCCCCGAGTCCGGGCTTCTCGAGTATCTCGGAAATGGCTTCCGCCATTGCCGAAGCATCGTCGGTGCACCCGCATTGGCTCAGCAGGTGGTAGGCCTCGGCTTCGACGCCCGCCTGTTCGCAGGTCAGCGCCTTGCGAGCCAGCGACTCCGCGGCGGCGATGTCGCCGAGGTGGTTCTGGCAGAGTCCCATGCAGACATAGGGAGCCGGCAGGTCCGGACGGATGTCGGAAGCCTGCTGATAGTGCTCGATGGCCGCCGCCGATTCGCCGCTGGAACGAAGGTCGTTGCCGCGTTCCATCAGCCAGACATAAGAGGCCCGGGCCTTGGTTCGAGGCAGCGCCTTGTCGTTGGAGCGCGCCTCGTTCAGCAGATCCATCGCCTCATCGCGTTCGCCGAGGTGAAGCCGGCACATTCCCTCCATGAGGTCCATCTCCGCGTCCGGATAGTTCGCGCAGTATTCGAGGACATCGAAGGCGTGCCGCGCCTGGCCGAATTGCAGCGACAGGTCGATCCAGCGCTGGAGGACGGCGAGATGCTCCGGATCGGTCTGCAGCTCGGGAAAATGCCGCGTCAATTCGCGGAAGGCCCCGTCGGCGTCACCGCGGGTGAGGAAGGTCAACAGCGCTTGCTCCAGCGGGGGAGAAATCGAAATCTCGGACATCGGACAACCTACAAC
>JAUIGT010000245.1 GCA_030432615.1 Verrucomicrobiia bacterium | reverse complement strand
CCCGATTCCGCTACAACTGGCAATGGGACGGTGGACCGGCCAAGATCGCCAGTCGGGCGCGGGACGACACGGGCTACGTTCAGCCCACCGTCGAAGACCTGACGCGTGCGCGTGAAATCGTGGGCTTCGTACAGCACCACAACGGGATATTCCCCTGGGCGGTCAACGAGAGCGGGGAGAGTGCTCCCACTTCATCGAGTTCCAGCCTCCTGGAGGCTCCCGATCCTCCTTCATTGCCAAGGAATTTTTTCGCTCGTGATGGCACCTCAAGTGAATACATCGAGGTCTACTGGGGGGGCAGCGGACTGACGCTCGGTCGCCTCTACCGCTCGGAGACCCCGGACTTCGGAGCCGCGGAAGTGGTCATTGAGACAACCGAGGGTCAATTCCTCGACCGCTCCGCCGAGCCCTTGGTCACCTACTACTATTGGCTGGAGAGATTGAACTACAGCGGTTCGTCGGGATTAACTCCCGTGGAGACTGGCTACCGCGCTCTCGGCCGCCCCACCAGTCCCTACGCGACCACCAACCTCTACTCGGATCGGGTCCGGATAACTTGGAAGTCCGTGGACAAAGCCCTCCGCTACCGGCTCTATCGACAGCCTGCCAGCTACTCCAACCAACCCGAAGAGATTGCCGTCATCCAAGCTCCGGATACTCATTTCGAGGACTTTTCGATCGAGGCAGACGAAGAGTATTTTTACATGGTCAAAGCCGAATCGGCCAGCGGCGCCCTCAGCTCCTTCAGCGACTACGCTCCTGGTTCAGCTTCGGAAAACGTCGATCCAAGCTTCCTCTCAATCCCGGAGGTGATCGATTTCGTCTTCGATCCGGATCGGAATCGACTCTATGCCAGCACCCCTATGGGCGTCGTCGAAAGCATCGATACATCGACCCTCCGAACCCAGAAATACCTCCAGTCCGACGGAACTCACCAAGGCGTGGATATCTCAGAAGACGGGCGGTGGTTGGCCGTTACCACCCAGTTTACTTCGCCCGACATCCGGGGATATCTGCACTCTATTTCGCTTGATAACTGGAGCGTCGCGACCCACTCCTTTGAACTCACCCCCCAAGAACTGTATACCTTTGATGTCATCCCGGAACGGGAAGGACGTTTTCTCTTCTCAACGGGCCAAACTTGGCAGTCTCCATACCTCAGGAGCTTCGAGCCGGAAACCGGGATCATTGAACCGTTCTTGGATTCTCTCTCCAGGCCGGTTGAAATCAACGGATTCGATGTTTTCGATTCCGCAGACCGTTCGGGAACGGTCCTGGCATGGAACAATACTACTGGTGGAAAGATCCGATTGATTCATCCTGAACAAACTGTGCCTACTTTTCTGCCCAAGCAGGAAGCCTACAAGGCGGCAATCAGCCCCGATGGGAAATTTTCGGCCCTGATTTACAGCAATGGAGCCTCCAACTACAATCTCATCATTTATGACCAGAACGGAGGCTTCACAGGACGGTTGGTCGGTTTCGACTCGGGAGTTGCCTTCGACAACCGCAGGTCGCTCTTCTACGCTGTCGATACAGCCGACAACAGCCTGCGAATATTTCGGACCTCTGATTGGCAGGAAATCGCGAACCTTCCGATTGGTCGCGACATCGACCGCCGGGGCTGGATGTTCGGCGAGGGGAATCTGGAGATCGAACCCAGTGGAGCTAGGGCAGCCATCAATTCGGGCGACGGGATTGCCTTGATCTCGTTGGATTCACTTCCCGATATTCCCCTTCCACCTGAAAACATTTCCGCCTCGGACGGTTTCAACTCCGAAGGAGTCTCTCTTACTTGGTTCCCGGCAGAGTTTGCAGAAACCTATGAAATCTGGCGAAGCCCAAAGTTTCAACCCGAGAACATTTCCAAAATCGCAGATGCAGTTGCCAGCACTTCCTATCTCGACACCAGCGCCCAGGCTGGAGAGCAATACTCCTATTTTCTCCGATCAGTAGGCCCCGCCGGAGAAAGTCATCTCTCCGTTCCCGACTTGGGCGAACGGGGAACAGGACTGAGCCTTCACCTGACCCACACAATCGTTTCTGTCCCCTACCAGGGTTCCACGACCCTCTCGGCAAACGTTTCCCAATTCACGGGAGAAGTTTCCTACGCCTGGTTCCGAGGCGCATCAGGCGATACCTCCCACCCCGTGGGAAGCGACGCGGACTCTCTGGATCTCGCGAACTTGATCGACAACGCCGACTTCTGGGTACGGATCACTGATGACACAGGCAGTATCGACTCGCCGTCGATTTCCGTCGCCGTGCTTCCACCAGCGGTGAACCTGGTCGAGGCTACCAAAGAATGGTTCGACGATTTTGTTCGGATATCCTGGACTCCCCGCCCCGAAGCCGCTTCATACCGAATCTATCGCTCAGCAACGCCGGACTTCTCGCAGTCCCGGCTCGTCGGCTCTTCGATCGAAACCTATTACTACGACCGAATTCCCCTTGTAGAGGGAACGAGATACTACTTCGTCGCCGCGGTCGATGACGATGGAGACCTCGGGCCGCCGTCCATTCTGGATCCGATTCGAGGAGCCGGAAACGTTGCAGATCTCTCGCAGTTCACCGGAGTGATTCGGATCAATCTCCCGACTCGCTTTCGCTTTCCACCCAACAGTTCCACACTCGGCATCCTTTCCGAGACTGGTGCCATCGACTTCCTGACCCCACAGGACGGATCCGTCGTGGAAAGCCTCTACCGTGGCCGCTTGCTGGGCGCCTTTGATTTCGCGCCGGATGGATCAAGCATGTTCCTAGCCGACCGATGGCCGAACGAGCAGTCGCAGGGCGAGATCCATGCCCTCAAGACCAGTTCGGGCCAATGGTACAGCATAGACATCAGCTCCGTGCATCCCTCCAGGACCGGAACCAGGGATCTGATCGCACTGTTCGACACCACAGCTCTTGTAATTCCAGAATCCACCGGAGCTCAGGTACCTCTGCTTCTGATCGATCCGCATTCAGGGAATGCCACCACCGGCCCCATCTTGGAATCTCTGTCGTATCTCCGGGGAAACGTTTCACGCACCGTAGTTCTGGTTGTCGAGAAGACGGGTGATTCATCGGGCCGCTGGAGACTCTTCGACGCTGACGCGGGTAGTTTCGGCTCCGCCCACACCATCAATTTTCTCCCTCTTGACGCCGACTTGTCCGCCGACGGCTCCCAGATTGCGTTCAGCGGCTATCGTGCTGACACCGGATTCTTCGTTTCCGTATTCGGGAGCGATGGGACGCATGACTTCACAGTCACCGGGTCCCATCTCGGAACCGGTTTTTCCCCGGTTTTGCCGGAACTCTATGTGATCGATCCTGCCGAAGGAAAGCTGCGGGCTCTGGACTCGTCCACAGGGTCCGAAATCGTTTCGCTCGATCTCGCGGGATCGGTCACTCCTTCGACCGAGATCGCGCCGTCGCTTGAGGTCAGTGACGACGGGAACCACTTCGCCGTTCTCACCGACGGTGGAATCGAATTGGCGACTCTCCCGGTCTCGACTCCGGGCGCTCCGGAATTCAGCACTATCTCTCTGGACCGATTCGATGGCGTCCATCTCCAATGGAACGAAGTAGAATTTGCCGCCAACTACACGATCTTCCGAGCAGATTCCCCGACCCTGACGGATGCAGAGGTTCTTCTCGAGGATCTTGTGGACTTTGAGTTTCTCGACACCACGGCAGAGCCGGGAAGGACCTATCACTACTGGATTAGCGCTTCCAATCTCCGCGGTAGCAGCGCGCGGAGTTCCGCCGGTTCCGGGATTTCCCCGATTCCGGAGATCTCCGACCTGTCCGCCACGGATGACCTGCACTTGGACAAGGTGCAAATCTCCTGGCAGAACTCTCATCCGAGTTTGGCCTACGAGATTCTCCGTTCGGAATCGAATTCATTCGCGGGAGCGGTATCGCTGGGAACAGTCAGTTCGAATTTCTTCGACGACTTCACGGCTTCTCCATTGAAGACCTACCACTATTGGGTCCGCGGTCTCCAAGACACGACTTCGGGGCCCGAAGGGAGCAGCGACAAAGGAAGCCGCCAGATATCCGCTCCGGAGGGACTCACGGCATCCAACGATCTGGGTGACCGGATCGCAGTATCTTGGCAAACGATCCCGGGAATCACGCGCTACCACGTGTTCCAAAGTTCGACACCATCATTTGCTCAAGCACAACAGGTTGCTTCTGGACCGCTTACGACCTACCTCCATACCCAGAGCAACCTGAACTCCGATTACTTCTACTTCGTTCAAGCCGAGAAGAACGGTCGATTCGGGGCCATCACGGCAGCGGTTCGAGGAAGGCGCCCCTTCAATTCGCCGGGAGACCTTGCGGCCACGTCGGACCATATGGACAAGGTCGAACTCTCCTGGACTCGCAATATAGAAGCGACAAGCTACGAGGTACTACGATCTTCGACCGATGAATTCGCAGATGCCGTCACGATTGGCACCACCACCTCAACCTCCTGGACAGACGAGACGGCAATTCCCGGCCAAGAATACCACTACTGGGTTCGCGCCGTTCGTGCGCCCGCTGTTTTCAGCACCACTGGCGAACCCAGACTAGGAATCCGCTACGCGGGCCGGGGACAGCGACTCCAAACACCCACCGATGCCGGGATTCCGAACGACTCCGCCCTGATCGATCCACCCGATATCGATCGTCTCCTCTTCGAGGGACTGATCTTTGCGGATTCCGATTCCGATGCAATACTCGGCTCGGTCCGGGTCATGCTCAACCGGCGAGCCCTGAGTGCATCCCTGCTCTATGAGGGTCGCACCTATCGGGGGAGGTCGAATCTCGACGAGAATGGTGAAGCCCGGTTGCCGTTCGTCCTGGCGACCCGAGAGGACCTCGTTCTCACTTTGAAGACGGCCGAATCGAGCATCCTCTCTGAAGCCTTCCGACTGGTCGGCAATGTCATCGTGGATGGAAACAGCAAGGGAACAGTCCTGGCAATCAGCAACCAGTTCCACCCTCGCCTCGATCCCGCACCCTTCGCGGGTGCCTACACCTTCGCCATTCCCCATGACAGTTCGGCGGATCCGCGAACCACGCCCGCCGGTGACAGCATTGCCTTCGGCTCGATCGCTGCCAACGGACGCTTTCAGTTTCGGACCATTCTCGCGGACACCACGCGTTGTGTCCTGCGAGGAATCGCCAGCGATGACGGAAGGCTCGCCTTCTACCAGCCACTCTATCGAGGTCCGGACCGCGGTCACCTCGCGGGCGTGCTGCGTCTGCGAGCTATCGACAACATTTCCGATTTCGACGGCAGCCTCCACTGGCGCCGACCTCCCGGCATTACGGCTCCTGCTTATTACCAGCCAGGGTTCGACCTTTCCCTCGCAGCCATTGGCTCCGCCTATCAAAGCCCTTGGCCCGGACAACCCATCCTTTCCCAACTTGGACCCGACGCCGACAACGCGATCTGGGGCCTCCACGGGGGAAACCTGGCTCCCATCCCCAGCCACCGTTTTCTTCATTGGGACCAAAGCAATCGCCTGACGCCCTCCGGCCTCGCCGCCTACGAACGACTCGTCGCTTCCGCCAATCGAGGAAACGGCTTGGTCTCCGGAGTGTATCTGGGCACGAATCCGAGCGCGCCCCAGAGAGTCCGCTTCATCGGTGTGGCCTTGCAAAAACAGGGGCTCGTGACCGGACATTTTCCGGGCAACGATGAGACCGGGCTCTTCACGATTGAACCCTCCGACCTGCCTTCGCTGACTGTTCGTGACTCCCTGGGATCCGAGATCGCAAGCAGTTCGGTGCTGGATTTCGGTGATACGGGTATCGACGGTGGACAGGCCGAACGCCTGCTTGTGATCGAGAATAGCGGCCCCGGCCAGCTGCGGCTCGACGAGGATCCCACCCTATCGGGGAATCCCTCCTTCTTCCTGAAGCAGACCCGCCATGGCGACCTCGGGTCGGACGAAAGCCTTGCCCTGCGCGTTGCCTTTCGACCGACCTCGGAAGGCGCGGTTTCCGCACTTCTCGTGCTTCGCAGCAACGATCCGTCGGCCAACCCCTTCGCCATCGTGCTCAACGGAAACGGAGTTCCAGGTCAAGCCAGCACCTCCGACTCGTCCCTGCCGCCGCATTCCCTGGAGATGCCGGAAAGTGACTCCTTCTCACTGCTCTCGATCGACCCGGAGAATTACGACTCCAGTTCCCCTCCCACGGGCAGATACAGCGGGCTCATCTACCCAAGAGGACCCGGCTCCGGCCGTCCCTTGGGTTCGGCGTTTGCCAACCTGAGCCAACACCTCCCGAGCGGTCGGGGATTGCTCACGATCCGTGTCGTCCTCGATGGTTCGGTGGGCGTGTTGAGTACCTTTCTCAAACCCGACGGTACCGCCGATCTTGATTCGACGCGCTGGCGAGGTCGTCTGTCGCGAAGCCACGAAATCTCCGCTGTTCATCTCGGCAGCTTGACTGGAGCCGAAACCACGGTCGTGATTGCCGGAAATCTCAACTCGATTGATGGAGGCCCGACCGTGGAACTGCGACTGGTCCGCGAAGCCTACCATCCCCGGACTGCACCGGTTCCCGATGAAATGACCGGCAAGTTCACCGCCCTCCTTCCCCTGCCCGACGCCCTCGGCGTCGGATATCCGGCCGGCGACGGCATCGGGTGCATCAACGTCGCAAGCTCCGGGCGCGTGCGGTCCCTCTTCCTCCTGGGCGACGGAACCCCCGTCAGTGTGTCCGGTGGCTTGGATCAGACCAACGGCTTCGCCTTTTTCCGGAAAATGCGCACCGACTCCGTGGGTGGTCACTTTCACCTTCGTCCGGACGGTGGAGCCGCGCCGGATCCGGCATCGGCGACGACCGGCGAACTCGATGGTCGACTCACCTGGATCAAGGAACCATCTCCCGCCTCCCGCGCCTATCCGGCCGGCTTCCAACTCGAGGTACCCATCATCGGGAGCCGCTACCTCCGGCAACCGGGAGAGGCCGTTCTTCCGAACCTCGCCGAAGGAGCCGCTCCCAATGCCGCATTCCGGTTCGATGGCGCTCGAGATCCCCTGACCGGTGACGCGATCGAGGAAAGCGATCCCCTGCCCCTCGAATGGCTGCCGAACGACCGGATCCTCTACCAGAGAATCGGTCGGGAATCGCTCAATCTCCGCGTGCTCGGCGGAAACGGTCGGGTGGTCGGCGTATTTCGTGATCCCGACACCGGCATCGGAATTCGGATCAACGGCATCGTGTTCCAGAAACAGGCCGTCGTCGGAGGGCATTTCCTGTCCCTCGATCGAAGTTCGACCGGAAGAGTCGTGATCACGCCCAATTGAGGCTGATCGAGACCAGGTCGCGACTCGGAACCACCGTTCCGAGATTTGGCCTTCCCGACGATTACCCCTGCGGTCCCGTTCTCCGGACCGGCATTTCGGGAAAAGGAGAAATTTCCGCTTCCTGGTCCGCGCAACCACGGCAGAAGCTCGCGGCCGGGCTCACTCCCGTCGCCGCCCGACGCATTTCCCTTTACCCAACCATTGAAACTGTGATTCGATGTCCGCAGTGATGAAAAAGCTCCCGTTTCTCCGCCAGTCTCTGGTTCTCGCCGCTGTCGTCCTCCTCGATCCGGGTTCCCTGCTCCTGTCCAGGGACGCGCAAGCCCAGGGTCAGGATTACTCGAAGGGTTTCGACCTCCTCTTCCAACTGGGACTGCCCGACCTCTCGGGCTGGGAATACGTCCACACGGATGCGGCCACCTACAACTACAGCGAACTGTCGGAACTCCAGGAAAGCATCAAGCTGACGGGAAACACCTGGATGGAGCCCGCCACCGATGGGCAGGAAATCCGGCGCTACACCCTGGACGGCCTCACCCTCGGCGCCACCATCAATGCCGAGTTCGACTCCGAGGACGCGCAGGTGGAAGCCTACCGCAAACTCTTGAGCTCGGGTATCGGCGCCTCGAACGTCGGCTACCAGCTCTCCCCCCGTCCCGCCGAGGAACAGGCGGACGCCGAAGCCCTGGTGAACGCGGTGTTGTCCGCCTTGGAGGACGGCGAAAAACGGGAGAGTCTGCTGCGCGATCCCGGCGCTCTCTCCAAGCTCTTCTTCCTGGCGGCCCATTGGCACCGCAGGGGCATGCCGGAGCCGGCGGCCCGACTCGTGGATGCGCTGTTCGCCCGCCTCCCTCGCAAGGCCGCCCTGATCGAGGTGGCGATGGCCGAGATCGCCAACCAACGCCAGGCGACCGCGATGGCCCGATTCGCCGGTTCCGGTGACTGGAAGCAACTGGAGACCGAACTGGAATCGATCCTGAAAGACTTCCCGAGATTCTGGCCGGAACGCCCCCTCGCCGAGCGGCTTCTCTCCCTCGTTCAGCCGCGGGCTGCCGGGGAACCCGCCCCGATGTCGAGCACCGCGGATTTTTCCCTCAGCGAGGAACAACTCGAGTGGTGGAACGAGGTCTCCACTCCGCGTCCCTTGGAGAGCCTCGGAGGATACGGCTCCCGCCCGGAACAGATGGCCTCGATCTGGGTACGCAGTCAACTGCCCTGGCCTGAAGAGGATTCGGAGGAACAGCGCTGGCAACTCCAGCAGATGGAAGACTCCCTATTCGATCCCTCCAAGGACTGGAACTGGTTGACGGTCATGGCCGCCGGCCTCGGCGACCAGACCCTGACCGGCGCCGGCGGCGATCGCCTGATGTATCAGAACTCCTCCCGTTCCTGGAGGGACCTGGAAACCGAGCCGACGGAACTCGAAGGAGAGGAACTCGAACAGCACTGGCGCAACATGGCCCGGCCACAAACCCGGGACGAGTTGGCTCGCACCTTCCTGCGGTCCGCGGTGCCCCGGGCGGAGGACGACGACTACGACTGGTGGGAAACGGCGGAAGCGGACGAAGTTCGGCTGCTGG
>JAUIGT010000244.1 GCA_030432615.1 Verrucomicrobiia bacterium | reverse complement strand
CACTTCCGCCTTTCGGGCGCGTTCGAGATCGCGTCTCACGGAAGGCACATTGGTATCCGCGACCGATCCCGCGGGGTGGGGGCGAAAGGCTGCCTCGCGACGGGCTGCCGCCGATTGGAAGGCGGTCGCGAGGCCGAAGGGCAGGGATTGGATCACGAGAATCAAGCCGGCGACGCGAATGACGAACCAAGCCAGGTCGGACAGTTTCATGACGGCGAACCGGCGGAGTGTCTTCAGCGGTTGGCCTTGGTCTTGGCGCGGGTCACCCCGTCGCCCATCTGGTCACGGTCGAAGAGTTCGTCGGGAAAGGTGCCGATCTCGGGATCGTGGAAGCGGATGGTGACGGTGCGGCCGCCGTCCTCGATCACCATCTTCGAGAGAAAGGGGCCGCCGTTGGCGGAGTTGCCGTACTCCATGGTCGCGGTTCGGAGCAGGGTGCCGGAGCGGGCGTAGAATTCGGCTTTCTTGCCGAGATTCCCGTCCCTGGTGACCCAGTACTTGATCTGCTTGTAGGTGTCGCCCAGGGAATTGGCTTCCATGGTGTAGACGGTGGCCGCCTCGCCATCGACCTCGCCGGGTTCGCTGCCGGCGACCTTGTAGCCATCGACGTAGCTGGTGGAGGCGATGTCGCCGATGGCGGCGTCGCCGGAGAGACGCTGGCGCTTGGAGACGGAGACCGGGCGACTCAGGCCGGGTTTCCAGAACCACATCTTCCCGTCCGACTCCGCGAGGTAGCGCCGGCCCTCGGCTTCCTCGGGCTCCAGCACCTCGGCGGCGATCCTGCCGTCCTGGGAGATGGAAACGAATTTCGCGTCCTTGGCGCCGTCGGGTCCCTCGCTGTGCACCTCGACGATCCATTTCACCCCGGTGTCGCCCGTGAGGATCCCGCGGGCTCGCTCGGCGGACAGCAGGGCCGCGTCGGGTTCGTCGGCTTGGATCGTGGGAGAAACAAAGGCGAGCGCGGTGGCCGCCGCAAGGAACACGCGAGAGGTCGAGGTCAGGGGTTTCACTCCGGCACTAAACCACGGATGGCGGGGAATGCACGGCTGGGAAGAAATCGAACTCGGCGCCCCCGATTTCCCTTGCGGCACGTAGAAAGCATGTAAAAAATGTCGCGTAACAAATTTCATATATTGGTGTATCCTGTTCTGGCGCTCCATCCGGGCGCCTGATTTTTTGTCCCGGTATCGGCCTCCCGCTTCATGATTTTCGATGTCATCAGTCCCGCCCTGCTCGTGCTCGGAGTGCTTGCCACCGCGGCGCTCGCTCCCTGGGTGGCCCGGCTTCGTGGCGAAATGGCGGGGGTGCTCCTGGCGCTGGTGCCGTTGACGGTCTTCGGGGTGTTCCTCGCCGGAAGCGGGGGGATCTGGAGGGGGGACGCGTGGGGGGGGACGATCGCATGGGCCTCCGAGCTGGGAATCGATTGGAACCTGTGGGTGTCGCCGGTCGGTTTGCTGTTGGGTCTGCTGGTCTCGGGAATGGGCACCCTGATCGTGCTCTATGCGGGCGCCTACCTCGCAGACTCGCCAAAGCGGACGCGTTTCTTCGGCATGCTCTTTCTTTTCATGGGCGCGATGCTGGGGCTGGCGGTGACCGAGAACCTGGTGGTGTTCTTCGTGTTCTGGGAACTGACCAGCGTGGCCAGTTACCTGCTGATCGGCCACTACCACGAGAAAATCGATTCGCGAAAATCCGCCCTCGACGCCCTGCTGGTGACCGGCGGAGGCGGGGTGGTGATGCTGGCCGGGGTGATTCTCCTCGGGGAAGTCGGGGGCAGCTACCTGATCGGGGAACTGGCGGCGAATCGGGAGGCGATTGTCGGTCACGCCCTCTACCCGGCGATATTCGTCTGCCTGCTGGTGGGCGCGATCACGAAGTCGGCCCAGGTGCCGTTTCACTTCTGGCTGCCGGGGGCGATGGCGGCTCCGGCTCCCGTGAGCGCCTACCTGCACTCGGCCACGATGGTGAAGGCGGGCGTTTTCCTGCTGGCCTTCCTCCACCCGGTGCTCGGGGGAACGGAGGCGTGGCATTTCAGCCTGATGGCCTTCGGCGCCGCGACCATGACCTGGGGCGCACTGGTGGCGGTGATGCAGACCGACCTGAAGCGCCTGCTGGCCTTCACCACGGTGAGCGCGCTGGGCACGCTGGTGATGCTCCTCGGCATCGAGAGCGAGCTGGCCGTCAAGGCGGCGGTCGTCTTCCTGGTGGTGCACGCGCTCTACAAAGGGGCACTGTTCATGGTGGCGGGCATCCTGGAGAAGGCGACCGGGACCCGCGAGGTGGAGCAGTTGCGCGGCCTGATGCGGGAGATGCCGGTGCTGGGCGTGGCGGCGGTGGTGGCGGCGGCGTCGATGTCCGGCCTTCCGCCCTTTGTCGGCTTCATCGCCAAGGAATTGCTCTACGAGGTGAAACTGGAGGCTCCGCTGGTGGGGTGGCCGTTGCTGGTCTGCGGCTTCGTGGCCAACGCGGCCAATATCATCGTGGCGCTGAAAGTCGGGGTGGCCCCGTTCCTGGGCTCGGGGGAATCGCCGACACCGCTGAAGAAGCGTCCCGGTTTCCTCCTGGTGACGGGCTCGGTGGTGCTCGGTTGCGGGAGCCTGCTGTTCGGGCTTTTTCCGGGGGCGATCCTCGGCGACGCGACCAATGCGATCGTCGGCCAGATCCGGGCCGAGGAGGTGTCGCTGAAACTGAAGCTCTGGCACGGACTCAACCTGGTCTTCCTCCTCAGCGTCCTCACGGTCGCGGCGGGGGTGGTCGGCTACCTGGCGAGAAAGCGGATTCGGTCGCTGGGCGGACGCCTGACGACGGTCGCGACCTGGAACGCGCGCGACCTGTTCCGGGCGGGGCTGGCTTCGCTGCTGGCGGGAGCGAACAAGGTCACCACCGGGCTTCAGTCGGGCAATCTGAGGCAGTATTTCCTGGTCATCCTACTGGCGGGGGCGGGGCTGGTCGCCTGGGCTTTCGGAAAGGCGGCCTTCGATTTTTCGTTCACCGGCCTCGCCGCGGTGCGGCTCGACGTGGTCCTGGTGATCGCGCTGGTGACTCTCTCGACGGCGCTGGTGCTCCGGGCGAGCCGGCGCATGACGGCGATCCTGGGACTCGGTTGCGTGGGATTCGGGATCGCCGGGCTGTTCGCGCTCTACGGAGCGCCGGACCTCGCGATCACCCAGTTGCTGGTGGAAACGCTGACCCTGGTGCTGTTCGCCCTGGCCATCTACGGTCTGCCCGACCTGCGGCGTTCGAGTTTCGTTTTCCGTCAGCGACTGGTGACGGTCGGAGCCTCGGTGGTGACGGGGATCGGATTTTTCCTCCTGACGATGAAGGCGCTCACCATCGAGCTGCACGAGCCGGTGTCCCGGGAAATGGCGGAGCGTAGCGTCAGCGAGGCCTTCGGCCGCAACGTGGTCAATGTCATCCTCGTCGATTTCCGGGCTCTCGACACCCTGGGAGAGATCACGGTGCTGGTCATCGCCGCGCTGGGCGTGGCGGCGATGCTGAACCGGACGTCCGACGCGCGTCTTCCCTCGCTGGACGGGAAACGGTCGACCGTTCTCCTGGCGTCGGCGCGCTACACCGCGCCGGCCATGATCATCTTCTCGGTCTACCTGCTCCTGCGGGGACACAACGATCCTGGCGGGGGATTCATCGGCGGCCTCGTCGCGGCGTTGGCGGCGGTGCTGACTCACCTGGCCCGCCCGGAAACGCCCCTGCGCTTTCTCCGCCTGGGACCGGTGCCCCTGGCCGGACTGGGACTGGCCCTGGCAGTGCTTTCCGGACTGCCCGGTCTCTGGCGCCGGGCCAGCTTCCTGGCGGCGGAGTGGGGGCCGGCCTTTTCGCTGCCGGCGGTGGGCAAGGTGAAGCTCGGCACCCCGCTGGTGTTCGACATCGGCGTCTACTTCGTCGTCGCCGCCATCGTCCTGCTCCTCTACGAGCAGATGGAGCGCTGGCATGCCTCGCGCCGGATCGCGAACCCCACTTCGCCATCCTCCTGAAGAAAAAGAAACCCTTTTCCCGAATCGACCCATCCCATGGAAATTCTTATCTCCCTCCTCATCGGTTTCCTGGCCGCCGCCGGCGTCTACCTGTTGCTGCAGCGCAATCTCTTCCGCGTTCTGATCGGCCTGGCTCTGCTGGCCCAGTCGGCGAACCTGCTCGTCTTCGCGGCCGCCGGGCTGGGAGACGGCGGACACGCCATCATCGCGCCGGGCGCCGAACGGCTCCCCGAGGACCACCCGGACCCGCTGGCCCAGGCCCTCGTCCTGACGGCGATCGTCATCAGTTTCGGCGTGCTGGCATTCTGCCTCACGCTGCTCAAGCGGGCCCATCGCCGTTCCGGGGACTCGGACATCGCCTCCCTGGTCAAGCTCGACCCCTGACTCCTTCCCGATTGATTCCATGTCCGTCGAACCACTCGTCGCCCTGCCCGTGCTCGTCCCGCTCCTCGCGGGGGTGATCATGCTGTGCCTTCCCGCCCGTCCCGGTCCGCGGAAGGCCTGGCTGGTGGCGGCCACCGGAATCAATCTCGCCGTCGGGTGCCTGTTGCTCCAGGGCGTGAGCCGGGCGCCGGGACCGGTGGAGGTGGTTTTCGGGGGATGGGAGGCCCCGGTCGGGATCGCCTTCCACGCCGATCTGCTCGCCGCGATGATGGTGCTGGTGGCCGCGTTGATCGGGTTCTGTGGCGCGTGGTACGGGCTGGGCGAAATCGGGCGGCTCCTTTGGCGTCGGCACTACGGATTCTTCTACCTGCTCCTGCTGGTCGGCATCAACGGAGCCTTCCTCACTGGCGACCTGTTCAACCTCTTCGTGTGGTTCGAGGTGATGCTGATGGCCTCCTTCGCCATGATGGTAATGGGCCGCAGTGCCCATACGGTGGAAGGCGCGACGAAGTACGTGGTGCTCAACATGCTGTCCTCCTTCTTCTTCCTCTCGGGCCTGGGCATTCTCTACGGCAAGGCGGGAAGCCTGAACCTGAACGACGTGGCGGTGAAACTGGTGGACGCGAGCGGCGACCCGATGATCCTGACTTCGGGGGCACTGCTGCTGCTGGCCTTCGGAATCAAGGCGGGAGTGTTTCCCCTCTACTTCTGGCTGCCGGCTTCCTATCCCTACACCGGCTTCACCACGGCGGCGGTGTTCGGCGGGCTGCTCACCAAGGTGGGCGTCTACGCGCTGTTCCGCGTCTTCGGCGGGGCGCTCGGTTTTCTCTCCGATCTCACCGCCGACCTGTTCCTCTGGATCGGGGCCGCGACCATGATCGTGGGCGTGCTGGGAGCGGCGAGTCGGTTTCACCTCCGACGCATCCTGTCCTTTCACATCGTCAGCCAGATCGGCTACCTGGTGCTCGGCCTGGGGCTCTTCACCCAGGGAGCCTTCGCGGCGGCGATCTTCTACACCGTGCACCACATCATCGTGAAGACGAACCTCTTCTTCGCCGCGGGAGTGATCGCCGCGTCGGGAAGGTCGGAACGGCTGGAGAAACTGGGGGGACTGTTCACCCGGGCGCCGCTGCTGGCCCTGCTTTTCGCCATTCCCGCGCTATCGCTGGGAGGCATTCCGCCGCTCTCGGGATTTTTCGCCAAGTTTCTCCTCATCCGGGAAACCCTGCGCGAGGAGGCCTGGGGATTCGCCGCGGTGGCGCTGGCGGTGGGCGTGCTGACGCTCTTTTCGATGACCAAGATCTGGTCCGAGGCCTTCTGGAAGGAAAGCCCGCGGAGCGCTCCGCTGTCCCGCCTGCGGGCCGGCCGGCTGGCTCCCGTGGCCGTGCTGGCCGCCGTCACCGTGGGCATCGGCCTGGCCTTCGGGCCGGTCTACGAACTGGCGGAGCGCGCCGCGGCGCAACTCGTGGCCCAGAATCCCGCTGCCCCGACCCCGGTTCCCCGGGAACTGTCGATGATCGCAACCGATACCGAGGTGAGCGAACCATGAAACTTCTCCTCCTTCTCTCCCATTATTTCGTCGATTTCGTGCGGGCCAACGTCACCATCGCTCGACAGGTCCTGTCACCGCGGTTGGAGATCGAGCCCGAGATCATCGAACTGGAAACGGCGGTGGAATCGCCCGTCGAGGTGCTGGCGCTTTCCAATCTCATCACCTTCACCCCGGGAACACTGGCCCTGAAAGTGGAACCGGGCGAGCGGCTCGTCGTTCACGTGCTCGACGACGCCTCCGGGGCCGCCGAAGCCATTCGGCTCCGCCTGGAGGAGCCGCTCCTGCAGATCACTCGAACCCGGGAATCGTCATGATGGAAATCGCCTACACTCTCTTCTGCCTGTTGGTCGCGGCGGCCATGGGATGCGCCCTCTGGCGCCTCCGACGCGGGCCGAGCATCGCCGACCGGCTCAATGCCGCCGACGTCATCGCCCTCTGCGTGGTGGGGCTGGCGGTGGGGCATGGATGGTATCGCGGCGACAGTCTCTGGCTGGACCTGGCGATGGTGGCGGGGCTGGTCCTGTTCGTCGGCACCACCGCTGTCTCGCTTTTTCTCGATCCCGAAGACCTCTCCGAATCCGACTCATGATACTCTCCTTCCTCTCCGCGATCCTCCTCGTCGGGGCCGGGTTCTTCGCCCTCGTGGCCGGGCTCGGCCTGGTCCGGTTCCGCGACCTGCCCTCGCGCATGCACGCGGCCACCAAGGCCTCGGGCGCCGCCTTCGCCCTCGTGCTCGCGGCGCTCCTGTTGCGGGTCCCGGAGTGGGAGGTCTTCGTGAAGGCGGTGATCTCGCTCGGATTCGCCTTCCTCACCCTGCCGGTGGCGGCGCACCTGCTCGGTCGTGGCGCCCTGATGGCGGAGCGGAAGGTCGAGGCGCCGCCGGAGCCTTCGAGGTCCCCTTCAGACGTGACCGAGTGAATCGACGATCCCGCGCCAGGCGGCGCGCCGGGCCGGAAGGATGGCGGCGAGGAAGGTGAACAGCACCAGCAGGCCGAAGCTCAGGAGCAGGTAGTCGGGCACCAGCTTGATCTGCCAGATGACGGCCCGGGTGGTGAGCGGCGGATTCCAGAGCGGCTTGACGGCCTCGACGGCCAGGGAAAAGCCAACCGTGAGGAGAAACCCGAGACTGGCGCCGATCAGGCCGAGCAGGGCGCTCTCGATGCCGAAGAGCTTGACCACCCCGGGACGTTTCAGGCCGATGGCGCGGAGGGTACCGATTTCCCGGGTGCGCTCGACCACGGCCATGCCGATGGTGTTGACCACCGACATGGTGACGATGGTGATGATGATGGCGAAGACCAGGCCGAAGATGATGTCGAACATCTTCTTGGTGCGGTTGTAGAGTTCGGAGACCTCGTACCACGGCAGGATCTCCCAGCCACGATCGGAAAACTTCGCCCGCAGCGAGGCCACCACCGCGTCGGTATCGGCACCATCCTTCAACAGGAGGCGGACGGAGGTGACGCCCCCGGTGTCGTAGAGATTCTGCGCCATCTCCAGGGGCATGAAGATCAGCCTTCCGTTGAGTGCCTCGGCGGGCATGTCCATGATCTGGAAGATTTCGGCGTCGAGCGCGTTCATCTGTCCCTGCACCGTGGGCGCCATCAGGATGACGCTGGCGCCGATCTCCAGCTTGAGGTTTTCCGCCATGCCGTCGGTGATGCCGATGGCGAAGGGAGTGTCGTCGGTGATCGGGTTGCCGCGGTAGCGGGCGTTGTTGCGGGCGCGCAACGCGGTGGCGGCGTCATAGAAGGCCTGCTGGGCGGACGGCTTCATCGCCCGGCTCAGGAAGAAGGCGGGCACGCCGTCGTGGTCGAGGTTGCCCTTCACCTCCAGCATGCCGGCCGCGAGCAGGACCCGGTCGTCCTCTTCGGCGAAAGCCTTGACCTGCTCGAAGTCGTCCTCGGACAGCAGGTAGGCTCCGGGATCGGAGCCGCCGTAGGCGCGCGCGCCGTCCTTCCACACCTGCACGTGGCCGTTGGTCTGGTCGTAGATGTAGGCCTCGCGAATGCTGACGAACATGTAGGTGGCGAAGCCGCCGAGCACGTTCACTGCCGCATAGCCCAAGGCCACCGCGGCGATCGTGGTGATCGAACGCCGGGCGTTGCGGAGCAGGTTGCGGAAGGCGAGGGAGAGCCAGGTCATTCTTGAGTCATCAGTGATTCGTGGGGAGTGATTCGTGAGGAGCAACTATTTGCTCATGACGCTTCACCCCTCACTGGACAAGACGCGCTCATCCTCGATCACCTCGCCGTCCCGCAGGTGGACGCGGCGATCGACGCGGTCGAGGAGACGGTCGTCGTGGGTGGAAAAGACGAAGGCGGCGCCGCGGGAATGATTGATGCGGCGCATGACGTCGATGATGCGGTTGGCGTTGGTGGTGTCGAGGTTGGCGGTGGGCTCGTCGGCGATGACGAGGACGGGATCGTTGACCAGGGCGCGAGCGATGGCGACGCGCTGCTGCTGGCCGCCCGAGAGTTTCTGGGGACGATGGCCGGCGCGGTCGGAAAGCTCGACCTCCTCGAGGAGCCGCCCGGCCTTTTCCCTCGCCTCGGTCTTGGACACGCCGAGGATCTGGAGGGGGAGCATCACGTTCTCGAGAGCGGTGAGGACGGGGACGAGGTTGAAGTTCTGGAAGACGAAGCCGATCGACTCGTTGCGCAGGGCGCTCTTCTCGTCATCGCGGAGATGAGCGGCGGCCCGGTCGCCGATCATCACCTCGCCGGTGGTGGGATCATCGAGAAGGCCGAGCAGATTGCAGAGCGTGGTCTTGCCCGACCCGGACGGTCCCCAGACGGCGACGAACTCGTGCTCCTCGATGGTGAGATCGACGCCGCGCAGGGCGTGGACCTCGGTATCGCCGAAGTGGTAGGACTTGGTAAGGGCTTTGGCTTCCGCGACTTTCATCCGGGAAAATGGGAATTGCGCTTGCAGGCGGCGAGGGCGCGAA
>JAUIGT010000728.1 GCA_030432615.1 Verrucomicrobiia bacterium | reverse complement strand
ATGGCGTCGATGGTCGATTTCCCGATCGCGGCCGGTGGTTCGCGAAGGTCGATCCGCGGCAGCAGGGCGGTGCGTTGATGGAGGTAGTCGCGCATGACATCGAGCCCCGGGGCGATGACTCCGCCGATGTAGGCGGGTCCGTCTTCTCCCGAGGCCGCCACGATGTCGAAGGTCACCGCCGTTCCGAAATCGACGACCACGGCCGGCGCGGCATGGAAAGCGGCCACGGCGGCGGCGTTGGCGAGGCGATCGGCGCCGACGGTTTCCGGATTCGGAAAATCGACCGCGATGCCCAGCGGAATCCGGTGCGAGACTTCGACGAGAGGAAACGACGGCGAGAAATGGTCCCGGAGGACGGCGGCCTTGTCGGGCACCACGGAGGCGAGGACGACTTTTTCAAACTCCCAACCGGCCACGGCGTGCGCGATCGACTCGGGGGAAAGCTCACGCGTCTCGATCGCCCGGTGCGAGTCCTCTTCGATCGCGGTACGGTTCGCCAGCGCGAACTTGGTCCGCGAGTTGTTGTTGTTCACCAGGAGGAACTCGGCGCGCATGGAGAGAAGACGGAAGTCGGATACGAAAAGAGAGGGAAGCGCCGATCATGGACGCGTCAGGACTGCCAGTCGAGCCCGTTCACGGCGACCTCGGTTCCCTCGGGAAACCGCTCCGCCAGTTCCGCCTCGTCGCCGGTTCCCTTGACCGGGAGCCGTTCCCCGTCGATTTCCAGCCACAACGCCTCGCCCGCCTGCGAAACCGGCAGCCAGTAACGCAGGTCGGCGTAGGCGCCGGGATCCGCATCCAGCACCGGTGGCGGATCGAAGGGGAGAAAGAAGGGCGCCACCGAAGCGCCATCCCCGGTCACCAGCCGCACCGCCGGGGCCTCGAGAGCGAGCGGCTCCGGGAGTCCCCGATCCGCTTCCGAACTCACCCGCAGGGTGACGATGAGATGCCCGCCCTCGCGGGAGACCCGGCGCTCACGGATGGCGAAGCGCGACGATTCACCATCGAGATTCCCGGTCTCCGGCTCGTCGACGGCGGCGACCGCTTCCTCCCGCTCGGCCCGATCGCGGGCGGAATCCGACCACAACACCCAGGCGACGCCGGCCACGCTCAGCAGCAGCAACACCCAGACTTCCGGTCGTTTGAAAAATGCCATCGCCGGAACTTCCCGCCGCTGCCGCGAATTGCAAACCCCTTGCCGCGTCGGCATAGTGAGTGAGCCGCACCCGCCCTTGGCCAACGAATCCACCAGCGTCGATCTCTCCCGCTACACCACCGGACCGGACTACGATCCCGGCCCGAGGTGGTTGCGGGTGCTGTGGTATGCGGTCGCCCGGATCTTTTTCGCGACCTCGATTCCCTGGCCCGGCGCCTTCAAGGCCGCGGTCCTGCGCTTTTTCGGGGCCACCATCGGCGAGGGCGTGGTCCTGAAACCGCGGCTGCGCATCAAGCACCCCTGGTTTCTGGCCGTCGGCGATCACTGCTGGCTGGGCGAGGACGCCTGGATCGACAACGTGGCGCCGGTCACGATCGGCCACCACGTCTGCCTTTCCCAGGGCGCGTCGATTTTCACCGGCAACCACGACCGCACCTCGCCGACCTTCGACCTGCGCCTCGGGCCGGTGGAAATCGCCGACGGTGCCTGGCTGGGAGCGAAATCCGTGCTCTGTCCCGGCAGCCGG
>JAUIGT010000001.1 GCA_030432615.1 Verrucomicrobiia bacterium | reverse complement strand
GATCTCGACGATCTTCTTCTGGTCGAGTTCGTTGGAAGCCTCGATGATGAGGCGGGCGTAGTAGACGCTCTCGCTGAAATCGTTGATGACGACCCGCTGGACGTGCGCGCCGAGAGCGGTGAGGACGTCCGCGAAGAGATCGTGAGTCTGGGGCCGCGGCTTGGGAGTGTGATGCATGAACATCGTGATCGCCGCGCCCACCGCCTGATCGACGTAGATCACGAAGACCTTGTGCTCGTCGCCGAGGAACACGGCGCATCCGCCGCTGGTGGGCAGCACCGCTTTGACTTCGATTTCGACGACGGATTTATCCATGGCGAGAGTGGAGCGAAACGAATCTCAACCTAAAACGGTTCCGGCGGAATCCGAAAGTGTTAATTCGCGGGTTTTCCGTTTCCGGTCTCGCCGGCGAGATGAGCCGCGTGTTCTCGGGCCACCTGGATGTATTTCTCGGCCCAGTGCCGGATGCCCTCCTGTTCCTCCTTCGTGAGTGACCGCACCACCTTGGCGGGGGAACCGAGGACCAGCGATCCGGGAGGAACGACCTGGTTCTTCGTCACCAGCGCTCCGGCGCCGATGATGCTGCGGGCACCGACTTCGGCGCCGTCCATCACGGTGGCACCCATGCCGACGAGGACCTCGTCGCCGATGGTGCAGGCGTGAAGCAGGCAGCGATGCCCGCAGGTGACGTAGTCGCCGACCACGGTGCCGCGGTCGCTGGCGAGGTGGACGATGGTGCCGTCCTGCAGATTGCTGCCCCGGCCGATGGTGATGCGTTCGATATCCGCACGAAGGACCGATCCATACCAGACGCTGGCCTCCTCGCCGAGGTGAACGGCTCCCAGAACCACGGCGCCGGGGGCGATGAAAGCGGATGGGGCGATCTCGGGAGAATCGCCCAGATAGGGGCAAATCGGGGGTTTCATTGGGTTAACGCGATTGATGAGAAAGAAAATGCGGGAAAAAACGGCAAAAATGGGCCGAAAAACCGTTATTTTGGCTATCTTAAGGGTTTTCCGCCCGAATCAAGGCTTTACGAGGGCGGCGAGCTGAATTAGAAAAGCAGTGATGAACAAGGGAGAACTTGTAGAAGCAGTGCAGAAAGCTCTTGGCAAAGACACTTCCAAGCGTGCCGCGGAAGATGCAGTTGCCGCAGTGCTCGAAGCGATCGCCAAAGGTGTGAAAAAAGATGGAGCCGTTCAACTGATCGGTTTCGGAACCTTCAAGGTCAAGAAGCGCGCCGCCCGCATGGGCCGCAACCCGAAGACTGGCGAGGCGATGAAGATCAAGGCCTCCAAGACCGTTGGCTTCACTCCGTCCTCGACGCTGAAGGGCTCTCTGTAATCCACCGGTTTTTGCCGGGCGGGAAGCCATTTGTCGTTTCCCCTCCAAAAACCCCTACGCAACCTCAACTAGCAAAACTCATTTGCGGAAACGGCGAGCCGGACGGCTCGCCGTTTTTCTTGGGAGAAATTCGAGGCGGGAACAGAGAAGGCGGGCAGCCTGAGCCTGTTGCTCGCGTGAACCCGTCCGAAAGGGGTGCCCTCGATCAATCAAACTCGATCGGCTTCGGTGCCGGCAATTCGATGCCGGTCTCCGGAGAGGCCGGGCCGTCGTCCTCTTCTGCCGAGGAGCCCAGTGGCCGGGCCACGGGAATGGCGGTGGGAGCGTCCACGGTGGGCTCGGCCCGGAGGATGGCGGTGGTGTCCAGCTCGCGGTATTCGCGTTCGTTTTCCGTGTCTCCCGTCTCGCCGTCCTCGATCCCTTCCTCCATGGGCGTGGCCACGAGATCGGGTTTGGCGACCACGACCTGGGCGCGCAGGACTGGCGCCAGGCTCTGGTAGGGATCGATTCCGACCACGGTGGCGCCCACCGGGACGATGGGATCGGCATTGGTCTGCACCACGGTGGCCCGCAGGACGCCGCCCTCGTCGTCGTTGAGGGTGAGGCTGCGGTCGGGCCGCCGGCTGGGACCGGTGCGGGGAACGGCGCCGGGTCCGCCGTGCACGCCACAGATCTCGGTGACCTCGGTGCCGGGCCGGAGATACTCCATGTAGGTGCTGCGGCGTTGTTTCGTCGAGGCGCCGTTCTGTTCGACCTCGTAGCAGGCGTCGGTCGCCAGTTGGCCCGAGACGGAGCAGATCTCGACCCTGACGGCATCGGCGGGTGGCTCGAAGGCCACCGGTTCGAACCGTTGGGCCGCCTCGTTCATCATGTCCGTCCACACCGGCAGAACCGTGTCGGTGGAGAAGGCGCCCGGGTAGATGGTCTGGGGCTGGTCGAATCCGGCCCAGACCGCGCAGGTGACTTCGGAAGTGAAGCCCACGAACCAGTTGTCGGTGAAACCGTATTCGGTGCCGCTCTTCCCGGCGACGGGAAAACTGCCGAGCCCGTATTCCTCGTAGGCCTTTTTCCCCGAGCCGCTCTTGAGGGCGTCGGAGAGGACGCTCGACACCTGGAAGGCGGTGTAGGCATCGATGGGCCGATCGGGACTCATCGCGAAATCCGGCGCGTAGATGGTTTCGCCGAGGGAATCCTCGATGCTGGAGATGATGTGAATGCCGCGGGGGTGCTGGCCGCGATTGGGAAAAATGGTGTAGGCGAGGCAGAGTTCCTCCATCGAGGTTTCGCTCTTGCCCAGGAAGGTGGCGTTGAAGTTCTGGATGTCGCCCTGGAAGGTGATCCCGGCCTTCTTCGCCAGCCCGACCACCTCTTCGAGTCCGGCACGGGTTCCGATGCGGACGGTGGCGGCGTTCCGCGACATGGCGAGCGCCCGACGCGCGGTGATCTCGCCCTCGTAGACGCTCTCGCGCTCGGTGCCCCACTCGCCGAGGATGCCGGCCTCGCCCCCGATCTGGACCTGCTTGTTGTCCATGGGGGAATCCTCCACCAGGGAACCGGGATAGAGCCCTTTCTCGAAAGCGGTGGCGTAGACGAACGGGGTGAAGGCCGTGCCGGGCGGACGTCGCGCCTGGGTGGTGCGATCGAACATGCTGTCGTTGAAATCACGGCCCCCCACCAGGGCGATGATGCCCCCGGTGTCGTTGTCGATCATGAGGGCGGCCCCCTGGAGATACTGGGGTGCCGGTGGATTGGCACCTTCCGCGGCCGATTCGAGGAAATTCTCCTTCACCGCCTTGTAGATATCCCGGGTCTGGTGGGGATATCCGGGGCGCGTTTCCACCTTGTCCAGGCGGGCGCGCAGGCTTTTTTCCGCGGCCACCTGGACCTGGTTGTCGATGGAGGTGTGAATGACGAACCCTCCCTCGGAGGCGCGCTCGTAACCGATCAGCTCGATCACCTGTTGGCGGACGCGCTCGTAGACGTACTTCGATTCGCCGAACGCAGAGGTCCGGGGTGCCGTGACGAGCGGTTCGTCGAGGAAGGCCTGGTACTGGTCCTTCTCCAACAGGTCCTCCTCGTACATCCGCTTCATGACGTAGTCGCGGGTTTTCCTGGCGGCGTCGGGAAAATTGAAGGGCGAGCGGTAGTAGGGATTGCGGATCACGCCGGCAAGGACGGCCGACTCCGGAACCGTCAGCTCGCTGGCCTCCTTGCCGAAGTAGCCCTTGGCCGCCGCCGCGATGCCGTAGAACCCGCTGCCGAAATAGATGCGGTTCATGTAGAGCTCGAGGATCTTGTCCTTGTCGTTGATCTCGCGCTCGATGCGGCGGGCGAGGAAGGCTTCCGTAACCTTTCGGCTCAAGCTGCGCTCCTTGAGGTTGAAAGCGTTTCGCGCCAGTTGCTGGGTGATGGTGCTGGCGCCCTGGGTCACTTCGCCCGCCTTGACGTTCAGCCAGACGGCTCGCAGGATGCCGACGTAATCCACGCCGTCGTGGACATAGAAGCGGGCGTCTTCCGCAGCCAGCAGCGCGCGGATGAAATTGGGCGAAACCTCCTCGACCGAGATCGGTTCCCGGTTCTGGACGAAGATGCGCCCGATCTCCTCACCCCGGCGATCAAGGATCACGCTCGCCACCTCGAGATCATCGATTTCGCTCAAGTCGAAGGTTTCCGCCAGCTCCTGGCGCGGCTTGGCGTAGAAGTACACGATGACCATGCCGGTGAGGCCCACGACCACGCCGAGAATGAAGAGAGCCGCGAAGATCTTCAGGATCCAGCTGCCGCGCCGCCTGGGTTTGCGACGCTTGGGCGAGAGAAGATCAGAACGTGACGGCCAGGTTGGATCCGATTGTTTTGGCACCGAAAGAGATTTGGGGTTCCACTATGCGTTCAAATCACCGGGCGGGCAAGCGACTCCCCACATCAATCCGGTCTCGTGAATTTCATGACTACGCCACTGGCAGAACGAATCTTTCAGGTCATTTCCGAGGCTCCTTCGGGATCGATTTCCTTCGCCGACTACATGCGTCGGTGCCTCTACGACAGCGAGTTCGGTTACTACGCGACAGATGGCGGGCGCGAAATCGGGCGCGGTGGCGATTTCTTCACCAGCGTTTCCGTGGGCGAGGGATTCGGCTTTCTCCTCGGTTGGGCGGCCGAGCACCGGTGGCGGGAATGGTTCGGCGAGCCGGATGAATTCCGGGTGGTGGAACAGGGCGCCCACGATGGCCGGCTGGCGCGGGATTTTCTCAACGGTCTCCGGGAACGGCGCAGTCCCTTGGCGGAAACGGTCCGGTATCTCGTCTTCGAACCCGATGCCGGCCGGCGGAGGATATTGGAGGCGGCATTGAAAGAGGACGAGGATGGCGAAGGCGTCGAGATCGTCGCCGAGCTCCCGAACGAAGCCGAGTCGGGTTCGGTCGGCCTCTTTCTCTGCAACGAACTGCTGGACGCCTTCCCGGTGCACCGGTTGCGGCGGGAGAACGGCGCCTGGTGGGAGTGGCGGGTGAGGCGGAATCCCGAGGAAGGCCGCCCGTTTGCCTGGGTGGCGACCCCCCTGGAGCCGGCGGGCGCTCTGGCCGCCGCGGCGGAGGCGATTCCGAGGCCGGAATGCCTGCCGGAAAACTACACCACCGAAGTCTGCCTCGAGATCGATCCCTGGATGGCGGGAGCCGCGCGCTGGTTCGAGCGCGGGGCCTGGTGGGTGATCGACTACGGTCGCGAAGCCGACGACTACTTTTCGCCCGAGCGATCCGACGGCACCCTGCGCGGATATCGCGACCATCGCCGCTGCGACGATCCGTTCAAGACGCCGGGAGAGATCGACCTGACCGCGGACGTGAACTTCACCGATCTGGATCGCGTGGCCGCCAGCGCCGGGCTCGAGCGGTTCGGGCTCTCGGACCAGCATCATTTTCTGATCAAGGCGGCCGAGCCCTGGTTGCGGGAGATCGAGTCCGGCGGTGCCGCCGCGCTGGAATCGAATCGCAAGCGCCTCCGCCAGTTCCAGACCCTGACCCATCCCGGCCTGATGGGGCGCGCTTTCAAGGTGGCCGAATACCGCCGCGGCTGATAGGAAGACGGATATGAAATCATTTCTCGGCCTTTTCGGCTTGGCCGTTGCCGTTGCGGCGAATCCGGGACTGCTCGTCGCGGAGGAGCGTGTGGCTTCTCCACCGCCCCCGGTGGCCACCTTTTCCATCGTCGCCGTGGACCGCGACACCGGCGAGATTGGGGTGGCGGTGCAGTCGCGCATCGTCGGGGTGGGCGCGGTGGTCCCGTGGGCGCGTGCCGGGGTCGGCGCCATCGCCACCCAGGCCTGGGCCAATGTCCGCTACGGACCGGTGGGGCTCGCCATCCTCGAACTCGGTTCCACCCCGGAGCAGGCCATCGAGATGCTGACCCGAGCCGACCCGCGGCGGGCTTCGCGACAGGTCGGCATCGTCGATGCCTCCGGGGCCAGCGCGACCTTTACCGGCGACGAGTGCCAGGAATGGGCCGGAGGGCGCAAGGGCGACGGCTATGCGGCGCAGGGAAACATCCTTGCGGGCGAGGGCGTGGTCACCGCGATGGCCGAGGCGTTCGAGGCGTCGGAAGGCGTTCTCGCCGAGCGTCTCCTGGCGGCCCTGGACGCGGGGCAGGCGGCCGGCGGCGACAAGCGGGGCAAGCAGAGCGCGGCTCTGCTGGTGGTGCGCGAGGGCTGGGGATACGGCGGGCTCAACGATCGTTTTCGCGACATCCGGGTGGACGAGCACGCTTCGCCGATCGTCGAGTTGCGTCGGGTCTACGAGAAACATCGAGAGCTGTTTCCCCGTCCCGATGGACGAGATCCCCAACCCGCCGAAAAGGAGAAAACGGAAGAGGCGGCGGAGAAACCCTGAGCTGAAACTCCGGGCTGGCCTTCCGAGGGGTTTTCCGACTATCCTCCGTCCTGCGAACGATCCCACGATGCTCGACTTCTGCGACGCTCCCTACCGCTTTTTTCCGGCGCGGCCCTCGCTGCTGATGATGGCCCTCTGTCGTTGGGTCAACTCCCGCTGGGTCCTGCACGGGCCCAACCACCGGATTCGGGAAATCGAGATCGAAGGCGCCATCGACGCGGTTCGGGAGATCGAGAAACGCGGAGAAAGGCTCCTGTTCGCTCCGAATCACTCCACCCACAGCGATCCGCAGGTCATGACCGAGGTGCAGCGTCGCATGGGCACGCCCTCCTGCTACATGGCCGCCTACGACGTGTTCCTCCGCGGCAGGGTCAACGGCTGGGTGATGCAGCGGGCGGGGGCGTTCTCCGTCGATCGCGAGGGCAGCGACCGCAAGTCCATGGCCGAGGCGCTCAAGTGGCTGAACTCCGGTCGTTTCGGGCTGACGATCTTTCCGGAAGGGAACGTCTACATGACCAACGACCGGGTCACGCCCTTCCTCGAGGGCGCCGCCTTCCTCGCGTTGAAGGCGCAGAAGGACCTCGGGGACGAGCGCCCCATTCACGTGGTCCCGGTTTCCATCAAGCTCAGCCATATCACCGATGTCCGGCCGCTGGTTCGCGAGCGGCTTGCCGACCTGGCGGA
Source organism: Verrucomicrobiia bacterium (assembly GCA_030432615.1). Taxonomy (GTDB): domain Bacteria; phylum Verrucomicrobiota; class Verrucomicrobiia; order Verrucomicrobiales; family DEV007; genus JAEUHH01. The sequence continues at coordinate 47,729 of JAUIGT010000001.1, read as the reverse complement.
GCTGACGGGGGAAGCGCACGACCCCGAGGCCGAGTCGGTGGGTGAACTGACCCGCATCGGGCGCGATCTGTTGGGCAAGAATCTCCGCCAGCGCGGCTACCTGAAACCGGACGAAGACATCAGCGAGGGACATCTCACCGAGGTGCTGCGAGACAGCGTCGATCGGGTCGCCGCCGGATTGGAGGCCAAGATGGGATTGGAGCCGAAGAATCCCGACGACCTGACCGACCGGTTGCGAAAGATTCGCGCCACCATCCACCAGATCCGGAGCGATCCCGCCAAGGAAGCCGAGCACCGCGTCGCCGCGGGGTGGGCGGACGAGGCCATTCTCGCCATGCGCATCCTCGGCTACGCCAATCCCTACGTGGTGGAAAAGCCGACCCTGGATCGTTTCGCCGAGACGGTGGAGAAGTTGCACGAGGATCTCTTCGGCCGCTGGGAGCGCCCCTTCGGTCCGCGCGACGCGCTCGTTCGCATCGGCGAGCCGATCAATCTCGCCACCTGGCTGCGCGAGGCGAACGAAGGCGGAAGGGTCCGTCGCGCCGTCAACGGACTGACCCGCGGCATCGAGGACTCTGTCCAGTCCGGGCTCGACGCCATCAACGCGCGCAATGCTCGTGAAGGCGCGAAGCCGTTCTGATCGGAATCGTATTCAGGATTCCTCGAAGCTCAGCAGCCGCACGCATTCCTTCAGCAGCCAGTCGGGATAGTTGAAAGGCTCGTAGCTGATGTCCTGCCAGCGGATGCGGCCCTGACCGTCGATGAGAAAGGTGCCGTGGAGTGGCTGCGACTCGAAGTCGTCGAAGGCCCGGTAGGCCTTGAACGTATCGAGATTGGCGTCGGACAGCAGCGGGAAGGGGAATGGGTTCTCCTGCTTGTTCTCGTCACCGGCGAACTGGAAGGTTTCGGCGAGACCTTCGACGGAATCGGTGCTGATGGCGACGATGGGAATCCCGGCCTTGGTGTATTCCTCGGTCACGGGAGCGAAATTGTTGAGCTGCTCCATGCAGTGGGTGCACAACTGGCCGAGGTAGAAAATCACGAGCACGGGGCGGCCCTCGAAATCGGCCAGGGAGGTGGTGTTTCCTTTCGCGTCCTTCAGAGAGAAGGCCGGCGCCTTGGGTGGTGACCACCGGAAAGGACCGAGTGTGTCCAGCTCCGGGCGTTCTCCGAGATCGTCCGCCGGGGAGCGCGGGGTTCGCCAGTCCTCCGGGTAGCCGAAGGTCCGGGCCAGCGGCGCCAGCTTCTGCAGGGCGGGGAGATCGATGTCGGCGGTTCCGGCCACGGTGCGGAGTTGGTCGAAGGCTTCTCGCGCCTCCTCCATCTTCCCGGCTTCGTCGAGCAACGCGACCCGGACAGCCAGCGGGTGGACTTCGTTCTTGCCGCCGCTGACGGCTTTTTCCGACAGTTCGAGCGCTTTCTCGGTGTTCCCGGCCCGCTGCCAGAGCGTGGCGTGGCGGGCCTGGGCGAGGTCCTTGAGCTTGGGCAGCAGGTCGAGGGCCGTTTCGGTGTCGGCCGGTTCGGCGTTGAGCGCGGCGTAGACGCGGACCTCGTTGGCGGCGTTCTCGCGTTCGGTGATCTTCTTGGCGAAATTCTTCTCGGCCGCCTTCTTGGCTTCCTCGACCTGCTTGTCGTTCTTCTTCCCCTCGCGGGCCTTCTTCTCGGCGTCGGCGACCGCCTTGTCGCGCTTCGCGGTTTCCTCGGCGAGCAGCGACTCGATTTTTTCCAGGTGACCCCGGCCACCTTCGAGGTCGCCGGTCTCGAACTTCGCGATGGCGAGGATGCGGTTCCACTCCAGCTCGGGAATCACTTTCGGATCCGCGGGGAGGTAGTGAGTGTTTTCCGCGTAGCCGATCAGCGCATCCCAGAGTTCGAAACGCAGCAGGGTGTCCCGCAAACGCTGGCGCCCATACTGCCAGCTGCCGTTGGGCTTGTAGACCTTCCCGTCGGGATTCTCGAATTTCGCGAGCCGGGGCAGCTCGATCATGTTGCGCGCCAGGGAGAGCGCGTCGCGGGCCTGGCCGAGGTGATTGAAGTTGCGGATCAGCCACTCGTTGTTGTGGGCGAAGTTGTGGATCTTGTCCGGCACGATCTGGTAGCGGATCATGTGGGCGTGGTCGATCCGGGCGGAGGCTTCCTGCTGCCAGACGGCGTCCTCGTAGCGCTTCAATTTCGAATAGATGTGCCCCGGCATGTGCCACATGTGGGCGATTCCGGGAGCGGCCGGGCCACAGGCGGCGGCGGAGGCCAGGGCCTTCTCCGGCTTTTCCCCATCCCAGAGGTGGATGCGGTAGTGGTGCACCGGGTGATCCGGATCCGCGGCGAGGATCTCCCCGATGAGGAGATTGTGGGTGTAGTGGCTGGTGTATTTCAGCCCCTTCCCGTTGTTGTGATAGAGCTGCTTGGCGAGGAAGGCTTTCGCTTCGAGGTCGTCCGGGTATTTCTCGATGATGTTCTCGAAGACGCGGACGTAGTCGCGCAGGCGTACCTTGAGATCCTTCTTCGGGTCCTCGAAGAACTTCACCAAGCCGTCGAGGTAGAGCTTTTCCCGGTCGCTGGCGCCGTCTCGCCGCTCGGCGGCCTTTTCGGCGAAGCCCTTGCCGCGCTTCTCGTTGAAGAAGTTCGCCATGGCCATGCCCCAGTAGGCCATGGCGCAATCGGGATCGAGGGCGGCGACCTGGCGGAAACTGCGCTCGGCTTCGAAGTCCCAGAAACCGTGGAGCTGCCCGATGCCTTGGTCGAAGAACGCCTGGGCCTCGGGCGAATCGGTCGTGACCGGAAAATGCACGTCGCCGGTGCCGGGGATGGTCACCGCGGCCTGGCGGGGACCCTCGTTGAAGGCCTCGCCGTGGTAGGAATGCCCCTCGGCGGGGCCGTCCTTGTTGGCCTCGTCCGCCTGCCCGAAGAGCGGCGATGGAGAGGTGATCGTGAGGAGAAATACCGCGGCGAGCGGCTTGAGAAGGGCGAGCAAAGAGGGTCGAGTCATGAACCTGACAGGGTTGGAAGAGCGTGAGAGTAACGGAAGTCGGGTCGTCGGTAAATCGCGGCATCGCGGAGCCGGCCTCGGAGGTCTCGGAGGGACGCCTTTTCGCGGTTGCCACCGGCTGGGCAAAATCGTACTGTCGCCAGTCATGAAAACTCCCCGCCTGGTCGCCGCTTTCCTGTCCGTCACCGCCCCGGTCCTGTTCGCGCAGGAAGACCAGGAGGCGAACGCCGCCCCGTCTTCGAACCTGCCGCCGGATCCCTTCGCCAACCTCGAGGAGGTTCCGGAAGCCAAGGCCTACGCCATGGAACTCGACCGGACTCGGGGCACCATGAGCGTGGATGCCAAGGATGGCACCTACACTCCCGGCAGCCACTTCGCGAACTGGAAGTGGACGATGAAGACGGAGCGCTGGGGACGCTACTTCGTGATCCTGCGCTACACCTCGACGATGCCGAAGCTCGGAGTGCAGGTGAAACTCGGGGACGAGGTGGTGAAAAGCTACGCGCCCCGGACGGGCGGTCACGAGGATCACAAGGAATACGCCCTGACGATGGGCTACCTCTACATCCCGAAGCCGGGTGAGTATCCGCTCAACCTGCTGACCGGCGACAAGTCGAACGGGCCGTCTTTCTTCGTGAAGGGGATCGATTTCGTTCCCGCCCCGGAGAGCGATGCGGTCGGGCAGGGTATCGACGGCACCATCGAACTGCACGCCAAGGCGGCGGCGACGTTTTCCGAGAACATGCGCTTCGAGCCCAAGCCGGAGAAGAATTGCCTCGGCTTCTGGACCAGCGAGGACGACTGGGCCGAGTGGGTGTTCGACGTCAGCGATCCCGGCAAATTCCGGATCAGCGTGGTCCAGGGATGCGGCGACGGCAATGGCGGCAGCGAGGTGGCGCTGCTGATCAATGACAGCACCTACAAGTTCCAGGTCGAGGAAACCGGTGGCTTTCAGAACTGGAAAAGCGTCTCGCTCGGTGTCGTCGAACTCGCCCATGTCGGCGAGCACAAGGTGGCGATCAAGCCGCTGAACAAGACCGGCAAGGCGGTCATGGACGTGCAGAAAGTCGTGCTGACCCCGGTTCGCGAGAGCGCCGAGTGAAACCGGCCAGAGCCGGGCGGTTCGCGTCGGGCCACCGTTTCGGGGCGGTCCGGTGGTTGTCATCTGCCGGCCCCGCCGGTAGTGTGCCCGCTCCATCCCGTGTCCGATGATTGGCGAGGAATTGTCCGTTTATTTTGAAAACCCGGCTCGCGACGCGCTCGGCTACGAGCATGTCGAGGGCTGCCTGCGTTTCGGGCGGGACGAGGTGGAACTGACCTTCGACGAGCGGGATCGCGCCTTCCGGAAAACGCCCGCGGTGACGGTGACGTTCTCCTACGCCGAGGTGACGGGGGTGACCTGGGTCAGTCGCTGGTTCCGTCCGAAAGTGTTGCGCTTCCAGACGAAGTCGAACGAGAAACTGGCCGAGTTTCCCGGCGCGGAGGTCGGCCAGGTGGTGCTCCAGGTGAAGCGGGAGTCGCGCGAGGCGGCCTCGAAGGCGCCCGCGCTGGTGGAGTTCAAGCGATCCGAGGCCTGGCTGGCGGAGTCCGAGGCTCGTCTCAGGGAGCAGCGGGAGGAAATCGATTCGGAGTCATGAGCGAGCCCCCTTCCGCCTCGGAGCCTGCTCCTCCCGCCGCTGCCGAGCTGGTGGTGCCCGCCAAGCGTCCCGCACCCGGATGGAAGGCCTGGGCGGGCTTCGGCGTCTTCCTGCTGGGATTCGTCTGGCTCTACTTCTTCTTCGGGACCCACCTGATTCACCAGACCAACCAGGATCGGCTCAACTGGGATCAACAGCACAACATCGTCATGTCCCTGCGCGGGCTCGAGCGCGAGCAGCAGCCGATCGGCCAGGGGGAGAGCGTGACCGCGGCCCTGTGGCGTTCGTTCCCGCACTACACCGACGGCGTGGTCAATCCGCTCTGGCCCTGGGTGGCGTCGCGATTCGCTTCCGAGGATCACGAGGTCTTTTTCCAGCGCGGAAAGTGGTTCAACCTGACGATGACCGCCGTCTTCCTGGTCCTGCTCGGATTGGTGGCGGCCCGGGCCTTTTCCATTCCCTCGGCCATGGCGTTGCTGCTGGCGGTCGGTTTCGGCGCCGTCCTGCCCCGGGCCCCCTACTTCCAGCCGGAACCGCTCTACTACCTGCTGTTCTTCCTCGCCTGGGTCTGCGCCCTGTCGCTGCTGCGGCGGAACTCGCTCTGGATGTATGGCATGCTCGGCTTCCTCCTCGGGCTGGCCTACCTGGCGAAGACCTCGATCCAGCCCTTCGTGCTCGTCTTCTTCGGCGTGACCACGCTGCGGATGCTGGCGGAGTGGTGGCGGCTGCGGAAGCGGCCGGCGGTGTCCTCGGCCGAGGACGAGCGGTGGAGCCTGGCGAACCATTTCATCGGCCTGGCGGTGATGGCGATGACCTTTCTCGGCGCGGCGGGTCCCCGCCTCAGCTACGCCAACGAGGCCTTCGGTTCCCCCTTCCACAGCTACCCGGGCTACTGGATGTGGATGGACGATTTCCAGCAGGGAGCGGATTTCATGCATCGCTACCCGAATGCCAAGGCCTTCGAACAGTTGCCCGCCGCGGAGAAACCCTCGGCGATGAACTACCTGCGCACCCACTCGCGGGAGGAGGTCATCGAGCGCATGCGCCACGGCGTGACCAAGAAGCTGGGCGAGTTTCTTTCTCCCGGGGAATGGCGAAAGAGCGGGCGCGAACTGCTGCCGTTCCGCGGCTGGATCCTGGCGGTGTTCTACGGGATGCTGGCGGTGATGACGGTGTTCCGGATCAAGGCGCTGCAGGCTCGGGACCGCGAGAATTGGATCTGGCCGCTGGCACCGGAGAGCGGGCGCTGGATGCTGCTGTTCGCCGTCGGGGTGTTTGCGGTATCGGCGGCGGCCTTCGGCTTCTACGAGCCGATCGGCAAGGGCGATCGCTTCCTGCTCGCGCTCTATCTGCCGATGGCGGTGACGCCGCTCTGGATCGCGGAACGATTTCGCCGCCAGATCCGCGGAACCTCGTTGGCGCGGCCCGCCAACCTCGTTTTCTTCGGACTCAATGCCGCGGTCGTGATCGCGGTGCTGGCGAGGCTGCTCCAACTGCTCGGAGATCCGGTCTTTCAGCGGGGGCTCTCCTGATCGCGGTTCCGGCGAGCGGCCACGAAAAAGGCCGCCCGCGAGCAGTGAACTCACGGGCGGCCCGGAATCGATGAGGCGAGGGAAATCCCCCCGCCGAAGCGAGCGAAATCAGCCGACTTCGGGCACCACGTAGGGATCGCGGTAGTCGGGACGCGCCAGCTTGTTGGCCTTGGCATCGAGATCGTCGTTGCCCTCGAACCACTCGGTCTCGGGGTTGAACTTCAGCCAGGGACCGAGAACGATGGTCTCGCTCTCGAGATTGACCTCGTTCTGCGCGAGGTGATCGGCCATCGCCGCGTAGCGCTCCGCCAGCAGCGCGTCGCCCTTGATGCGTTCGCGGACTTCTCCGTCGTGCATCCCGGCGCCGAGCTGGTGGGAGATGAGCCCGGTGTGGCACAGGGCGCTGGAGTAGTGGGTCTCCTCGCAGTCCGCATACTGACCGTCGCGCTTGCCGCTCTTCACCGCCTTCATGAAGTTGGTGAAGATGTCGTCGGTGTCGAAGGCCTTCGGCGCTTCCATTTCCTTGCCGTCCTTGTCGGTGACCTTGACCTTGCCGCCGGCGTTGACGTAGACGTTGCCGCCCTCGCAGACGACGACCACGGAGATGCCGCTCTCGCCGGGGAATTCCTCGGGCGAGTTCATGTTCTTGCCCCAGTTGTTCTCCTGTGAGGCCTTGTCCTTGGGCAGGCCGCGGGTTTCGAAGATGAGGGGAGCGCTGTCGTAGTCGTGGTAGACGATCTGGGTATTGGGCGTTTCGCCATCGTCGTCGTAGCCGAGGCGGCCACCGATGCTGATGGTGCGCGGGGCGATCTTGCCCTCGCCGAGGAACCAACGGGCCACATCCATCTGGTGAATGCCCTGGTTGCCCATGTCGCCGTTCCCGTAGGCGTAGAACCAGTGCCAGTCGTAGTGGAAACGCTTGCGGCGCAACGGTTTCTCGATCGGCTTGGGACCGCACCAGATGTCGTAGTTCACGCCGGCGGGAATCTCCCCGCCGCCGCCCTTGCCGATGGACTGGCGCGGTTTGTAGCAGAGACCCTTCACGTATTTGATTTTGCCCAGTCCCCCGTCCTGAACCCATTTCACGGCGGCCTGAATGCTGCCCATGGAACGGCTCTGGGTGCCGCCCTGGCAGATACGGCCTTCCTTGCGGGCGAGCTTCACCAGTTGGCGGCCTTCCCAGACGTTGTGGGAAATCGGTTTCTCCACGTAGGCGTCCTTGCCGGCCTGGATGGTCCAAACCCCGGCGAGGGTGTGCCAGTGGTTCGGCGTCGCGCAGGTGAGCACATCGATATCGCCCTTTTCAAGCATCTCGCGGATGTCGGCGAAGCCGTTGACGGAATAATCGACGCTGTCCGACAGCTTGCTGACCCGAGCGTCGAGGACGCTGGGATCGACATCGCAGAGCGCGGTGAGGCGGACGCCGTCCATCTTGGAGAAGGCGCCCATGTGGGACTGTCCACGACCATTGACACCGACCACGCCGACGCGGACGTCGTCATTGGCGCCGAGCACTTTCGATCCGGGCCAGGCCAGGGCGAGGCCGAAGCCGGCGCCATACTTGAGCACCTGCCGGCGGGACGAGGTTGCGGTCGAGGCGCCGCCGGCGGGTGGAGATGAGGGTTTCTGGGGATGAGTCATGACCGAAACCCTAGAGAAAAAAGGATTCCGCCGCAAACCCCGAATTGAGGGCGACATCGCGTATGGAAACGCCTGCCTGCTCCGAAATATCGGTCGGAACCGGCCTCGCCATTTGACGAGGCGGCGTCGGGAGAGAATCTCCGGCGGAAGCCGCCGGATCAGTTCTTCGCCTGGGCAGGGGCCTTGCCGGCGCTGGTGAGCGGTTTTCCGGAAACCTGGGCGGCGATGAAATCCTCGAGGATGTTGATCGTCTCGCGCTTGTAGGGATCGAATCCGTGCGGGTATTGGAGGGCCTTGGCTTCGGGATCTTCCTCCTTGTTCTTGCTGCCCATCATCATGCCGCTGGATTCCTCCAGGGAGATGTCGTCGCGCAGGACCAGGTCCTTCTTGTGGACGTTGTCCTGGGTGAGGGCGTAGACGGTGAAGAGATCCTTTTCCTGTTCCCGCACCTTGGCGAATCGCTCGATGCGTTCCTCCTTGCGGGCTTCGCGCTTGGCCTCGAGATCGGCGGCCTCCTTTTCACGCACGGACCGGTTGATGGAGACGACGTTCTCCTCGATCCGCTTCTCCGCTTCCTTGATGTCCTCGTTGATGTACTGGAACTCCCGGCTCTTCGCCATGCGGGCGTCGGCGCGGGTCTGGAGGGCTTCCACCGGGAAAGGGTCGGGATTGACCAGTTCGTAGGGCTGAGGATCGATCGGCTCGACCAGCAGCGGATGGGTGAGAGCGGCCTCGCCGATGTCGAGCACGTCGTTGGTGGACGGAAGATGGACGTGGGGGATCACGCCGTGCAACTGGGTCGAGGTGCCGTCGATCCGGAAGAAGGTCTGGATGGTCAGTTTCAGGGCCCCGTTCTGGACGCCGCCGGCCCGGAAGGGAAGGAGCAGGCGGGAGGTCTGCACCGGTCGCAACTGCTGGACGGTGCCTTTCCCGAAGGTCGACTTCTCGCCGATGATGAGGGCGCGGTTGTAGTCCTGGAGCGCGGCGGCGAAAATCTCGGAGGCCGAGGCGCTGGAGCGGTTCGTCAGCACGGCCATGGGACCGCCCCAGACGGCGTCGCGATTGAGCGAGACCTTGTAATCGACCTGCCCACGCCAGTCGCGCGACTGGACCACCGGGCCGCGGGGAATGAAAAGGCCGGTCATGTTGATGGCTTCCTCGAGGGAGCCGCCGCCGTTGTCGCGGAGATCGACCACGAGGCCCTGCATGCCTTCGTCGACGAGGCGATTGAGGAGGCGCTGAACATCGGCGGTGGTGCTGGTCTTGCCCCCGTCCATGTCGCTGTAGAAGGACATCAGGTTGATCCAGCCGAGCTTGAGCGGATTGCCGGCCTCGTCGCGGGTGATGATCAGTTCCGCCGAAGCCAGGCTGTCCTTGAGATCGACCTTGTCGCGGACGATGGAAATGATGCTGGTCTGGGCGCCGTCGTGGGAATCGACGGGAATGACTTTCAGGCGGACGATGGAGCCTTTCTCGCCGCGAATGAGATCGACGACGTCGTTGAGCTTCATGTCGATGGTGTCCTGAATCTCGCCTTCCTCTCCCTGGCCGACGCCGACGATGCGGTCCATCACCTGGAGATCGCCTCCCTTGTGGGCGGGGCCGCCGACCACGAGTCCCTGGATGGAGGCGGTGCCGTCTTCCTCCGACTGGAGCATGGCGCCGATGCCCTCGAGGGACTTGTTCATCTGGATGCGGAAATTGTCGTACTGCGACTGCGAGAAATATTCGGAGTGGGGGTCGTAGGCGCGCGAGAGCGACTTGATGAACATCACCGCCACGTCCTCGGCGTCGTTTCCGTTCACGCTCTCGAGCACGCGATCGTAGCGCTTGGTGATGATTTCGCGCGGCGTCTCCTCCTTCTCCTTGGCTTCCTTTTCCTCGGTGTCCGCCTCGTTCTTCGCCACCTTGGGCGCGTCCGATTCTTCCTTGTCGCCGCCGGCGGAGGCATCGGGTTCCGGGGTGGCGTCGGCTTCGCTGTCCTTGGCTTCGTCCCCATCCTTCTTCAGCGGACGGATCTCCTTCTTTTCGCCCTTCTCCTCGCGCTCGGCTCGGGCGGCGGCTTCGCGGCGCAGGGTCTCCTGGAGCAGTTCACCCTCGATGAGGTCGTGCCAGAGCGCGTCGGAAGCCTCGGCATCGGCCGGCCACGGGGAATCCTTGCGGGTGATCTCCACCTCGCGGTCGGAGTCGAAGTGAAATTCGTCCTTCTTCGCCAGCAGGTCCTTCATCAGCGCCACGCGGGAGCGGACGCGCTCCTTGTAGACGCCGTAGATGTCGTAGGCGGCGCCGATGTCGCGATTGCGAATGGCATCGTCCAGCGTGGTCCGGTACTCGTTGTAGAACCGGTCCACATCCTCCTGCGTGAAATACACTCGGCTGTAATCGAGATACTCGATATAGATGTCGAGCAGGCGCTCGGACATCGAATCGTCGAACGGTTGGCGCAGGTAGTGCTCGTCCTCGAGAAGTTCCGCGACGCGGAGGGCGATCTCGCCGTAGTCGGTCTGGGCTTCGGCTTTCGGCGCGAGCAGCGCGGCGGTCGCGAATCCGAGGGCGGCGAGAAGTCCGGAGAGCCGTCCCGGAGCGAATTGAGTCAGGGATTTCAAAAACATGAGCGACGGGGCAGGAGTCTGTTCGTGAACCCGGATCTCCGAAGCAGGAAAGGGAACGGGAAAACCCGGGCGGTGGGGAAAGTAACACGTTCCCCGATGCCGGTAAAAGTTAATTGTGGCGCAAGCACGGGCTTGCTGGCAGGAATGCAGAAAGCGCGCCATGAAGATCGATTGTTTCACCGGAGGATACTTTCAGACGAACGGATACCTGCTCGCCGAGGGGGACCACTGCTGGCTGGTGGATGCGCCCGAGGGCATCGCCGACTGGGTGGAGGCGCGAGGGCTGAAACCCGGGCTGCTGCTGCTCACCCACCTGCATTACGACCACATCATCGACGTCGCGGCGATCAAGGAACGTTTCGGTTGTCCGGTGTGGTCCCATTCACCGCCCGATGCCGACCTCACCCTGGAAACGGTGCTCAAGGAGGCGATCGGTTGGCCCTTCGAGGTGGTGCCCTTCGAGGTCGATCGCACGTTGGCGGGGGAATCCGAGATCGAGCACGCGGGCCTCGTATTCGACCTGTATCACGTGCCCGGTCACTCGCCGGACAGCCTCTGTTACGCTCCCCGGAACGAAGATTCCGCCGAGGCGCCTTCCGTGCTCTTCGGTGGCGATGTCCTCTTTCAGGGAGGCATCGGCCGGACCGATTTCCCGCACGGGAATCACGCCCAGTTGCTCGACGGGATCCGGAAAAAGCTCTACCCGTTGCCCAGCGACACCGTGGTCTATCCGGGGCACGGACCCGCCACCACCATCGGTCGGGAGCGGATCGAGAATCCCTTCGTGCGGGCCTGAGGTCCAGCGCAACCCGGTCAGAGCTGCGCCAGCAGGTCCATCGGCCGCTCGATGAGGGCATCGGCTCCGTTTTCCCGCAGTTCCTCCGCCCCGCGGAATCCCCAGAGCACACCCACCGCTTTCATCCCGGCGCGGGAGCCGGTCTGCATATCGACGCCGGAGTCCCCCACGAAGGCGCATTCGGCCGGAGAGAGTCCGAAGATCTCCGCCGCCTCCAAGGCGCCGGCGGGGTCGGGTTTGTGGGGAATGCCCTCGCGCTGCCCGAGGACGGCATCCCAGGTCCAGTCGCCCACGAATTCCGCCACGCATTCGCCGGTGAACTCGTGGGCCTTGTTGGAAACCACGCCGAGTTTGACGCCTCGACCCACGAGGGCGTCGAGCAGTTCGGGAATGCCGTCGTAGGGCCGGGTGCTTCCGCGCCAGTGGCGGGCGTACTCGGCCTTGTATTCGGCGGTCGCGCGATCCAGTTCCGGTCCGTCCACCGGTGCCTGGTCCGGCGGAAAAATGCGCCGCGCCAGGTTCCGCATGCCGTCCCCGATGAAGCGGCAGTAAGCCTCGACCTCGTGCTCCGGCAGCCCGCGCTTGCGCAGGACGGCGTTCCCGGCCGCGGCGATGTCGCCGAGGGTGTCGAGGAGGGTTCCGTCGAGGTCGAAGATGACGCCCTTGATCATGGTGCGGTTCGCGTGCCCGAAAAAGGTTCGAAACTCAGAGGCGTTCGATCCGGATGTTCCGATACCAGACCGGGTGGCCGTGATACTGGAGCCCGATGTGATTGTTGCGCGGCAGGTCCTTGAGCGCGGTCTTGAACTTGTTCTTCGAACCGTCGGGATTCTGGTTCCCGGTCTTCCAGTCGTCGATGTTCACGTTGATGACTTCCCGGCCGTTGAGAACGACGGAGATCATGGGGCCTTTCGCGGTGATGGTCATCTGGTTCCACTCGCCGGCCGGCTTGGCGGCGTTGGCGCTGGGAACCATGGCGTCGTAGAGCGCGCCACAATCGTGGGCATTGATCTCGTCCTTGCCGGCGGAGTCGAAGACCTGGATCTCGAACCCGCCCTGGACGGGGTTCTTCGGGTCGGTGCGGAAAAAGACGCCGCTGTTGCACTTTTCCGACATCTTGAATTCGAGCGTCAGCCGGAAATCCTCGAATTTCTCCTTCGTCCACAGGTAGCCGCCGGCCTTCTTCTTGTCGGGCGCCGGCTGGAGTTCGCCGTCCTCGGCCACCCAGGCGCCCTCTTTCTGCGCGGTCCAGGCCGAGAGATCGGATCCGTCGAAGAGCGACTCGGCATCGGCGGCGGAGAGAAGAGCGGGCGTTGCCAGCAGGGCGGCCGCCGCGAGTAGAGGAAGGCTGAAAAAGCGGGAATTCTTCATGGCGTCGGTCACTTAACGACGGCTTGCCCGTTGCACAAGCGGCGATCCGGAAGAGGTTGGGACGACGAATTTCTCCATCGCTCCGACCATGTCCATCGCCGCCAATCTCCAGGTCATCCGCGAACGCATCGCTGCCGCCTGCGATCGCGCCGGGCGAGAGCCGGACGAGGTGCGACTCGTGGCCGTCAGCAAGACCTTTCCCGCCGAGGCGGTTCGGGAGGCCTTCGAGTCGGCCGGGCAGACGGTGTTCGGGGAGAACAAGGTCCAGGAGGGCATCGACAAGGTGCCGGTGCTGCCGGAGTCGCTGGAGTGGCACCTCATCGGTCACCTCCAGTCCAACAAGATCCGCAAGGCCCTGCCGCTCTTCGGCTGGATCGAGACCGTGGACAGCCTCAAGCGCGCGCGGCAGATCGACCGGGTGGCCGGGGAACTGGGTCTCCGGCCGAAGATCCTGCTGCAGGTGAATATCGGGGACGACGACGCCAAGTTCGGCTACGCGCCCGACGTGGTGCGGGCCGATCTGGCCGAAATGCGCGCGCTGGAGCATCTCGACGTGCGCGGACTCATGACGATCCCGCCGATCGAGGAAAATCCGGAATCGACCCGGCGTCACTTCGCCGCCTTGCGGGAACTGCGCGACCACCTGGCCGACGAGACCGGGGCCGCCCTCCCGGAACTGTCCATGGGCATGAGCGGCGATTTCGAGATCGCCATCGAGGAAGGCGCCACCCTCGTCCGGGTGGGCTCCGCCATCTTCGGAGCGCGTGGGTGAAAGGGCTGAGAATCAGTCCCACGTCGTCACCATCAGGCAGGCCGAGCCGCCCTCGGCGACGAGCCGCTTGGCCCCTTCCCAGGCGGCGGGCACGAGGAAAAAATCGCCCACGTGGAAAATCGGTCCGCTTTCCCCGACCCGGACCGGGCCTTCGATCACGGTGACGATGGCGGCTTTCGCTTCCGGAAGGCAGATGACCGAGTTGCGGTGTCGTTCCACCCGGAAATGCGCACAGTCCACCAGCAGGTTGCCGTTCGCTTCGTCGGGCTCGGGTTCGACATCGTCGAAGTCGATGCATTTCAACGACTCCTCGAGGTGAAGCTGCCGGGGGTGGCCGTCCAGACCGACCCGATTCCAGTCGAAGACGCGATAGGTCGTGTCGCTGTTCTGCTGGATCTCGTAGATCACCAGTCCGCCGCCGATGGCGTGCAGGCGGCCGCTGGGAATGAAGAGGAAGTCGCCCGTTTGCACCGGGATCTTGTGGACCAGGTCCTCGGCGGTCCCGTCGGCCAGGGCGGCCTCGAACGCGGCCCGGGTCACTCCCTCGCGGACGCCGACGATCAATTCCGCGTTCGGTTCGGCGTGGGCGACCACCCACATCTCCGTTTTCGGCTCGCCGCCGAGTTCATCGGCCACCGAGGCCGGCGGATGCACCTGGAGCGACAATCGCTCGCGGGCGTCGAGGATCTTGCAGAGCAGGGGAAAGGGGCCGACGCCGCTGGCATTCGGTCCGAAAAGGGCGTGGCGCACGGAGGCATTCTCGTGATGCCAGAGTTCGCCCAAGGTCTTCCCCGTCAGCGAGGCCGGGCCGGCGATGACCTTGCTTTGGGCTTCCGGACGGTCGCTGATTTCCCACGATTCACCGTAGGGTTGATCGGGATCGGGCAGTTCGCGGCCGAAGGTGGCGGCCAACGAGCGCCCGCCCCAGACGCGCGTCTGGTAGATCGGAGCAAAAACGAGGGGCTGGGAGAACGATTCAACAGGGTTCATCGCGCGAGGCAACAGGGTTGAATCGGGGCGCAGACTTCGTGCCGAAACCGCGAGGGAACGGCTGCGGGAGAAAAGCCGGTGGCCGAAAGAAGAGCGGCGCCGAAACCGCGGGTCATCGAGTAAATCAGGGGAAGGGGGATCATCTGAGGAGGAACGAATTACACCGGAAGGGAGCAGAATGGGAGGATGGCGGGCCGGCAAGAGGGCGGGAGGAAGGCGTTCGGGAAGCCGGTTCGGCACCCGGAAGCCGATAAAACCTCAAGAATTCCAAGATATTCGTTGATCAAAAACATCACGAAGACTATCATTTTTTTTTCTTTCCGAGAAAATTACGATTTTTCTAACCCGCCTCCATCGCCCCCAAGGCACAAAGACCGGAACTCGGCTCTTTGACGGTGGTTACCACCCGATTTCTTCGATCTCCGGATCACTTTTATCGCGATATGGCCGCAAAAAGCAGCAGCAAGGGAAGCAAGACTCGAACCAGGCGGAAGACGCCGAGCCGGGATCAGAACGCTCCCACCGGGCCGTATCCGTTTCATGAGGGACTGGCGATCTGTCTCGGCGGCGTGGCCCTGATGCTGTTCCTGGCGTTGGTGTCCTACACCCCCCGCGACCTGCCCAGCTGGGTGCCGTTCAGTGTTTCGGCGGAGGAAGACAAGATCATCAGCAATTTCATCGGTCCCGCAGGAGCCATCGTGGCCGGCTGGATGTTCTTCATCTTCGGCGCCGCCTGCTACCTGGTTCCCGCCGTCCTCGCCTGGTGGGGGGTGCAGGTGCTGACCGGGGCGCGCCCCTTTCACACGCGCAACTACCTGGCGCTGGCGGTGCTGGTGGTCTCGGCGGCGAGCCTGATCGAATACCAGACCTTCTTCTTCGCGGACTGGCCGGAGCGCTACAACCTGCCCCGGAGCGCCGGGGGATTCTTCGGTTACCTGAGCACCTTTCTCGAGAGCCGGGGCGTGGGCACGGTGGGTGCCGTGATCGTCACCGGCATCGCCTACGCCGTCAGTCTCATCGTCATCACAGGGCTGCATCCCTTCCAGTTTGCCCGCATGGTCCGCGACCGCATGCAGGACCAGATCGAGCGCCGGCACGAGATCGCCGAGGAGCTGGCCAAGCGCAGCCGGCAGCTGGTGCGAAAGTTCGGCGATGATGGTGTCGAGGCCGCCGCCATGGCCACGAAGGGGGCGTCGGCCAGTCGCGCTCCCGCCGCCCGGGGCAACGCCAACCGCAAGAAGACGGTAGCCAAGGAGCCGACGGCGGAACCCGGGAACGACGTGCCTTCCCAGGTCGAGGAAATGGAGCTGCCGCTCGAGCCCAATCTCCCGGAACCGAAGATCATCGACGCGTCCCAGCCGCGCCGGAAAGGCGAGGGCGAGGCGATCATCGACCCGTCGGTGCTTTTCGGCAAGCACCGGAAGAAGAAGGGGAAGGCGGAAAACGCCTCGGCCCTGCTCAGTTCGGGAGATTTCGAGAACTACGAGCTGCCGAGTCTCGATCTGTTGAAATACGGCGAGAACGCCGACGCCGCGCCCACCGACACCGGGCACCTGCTGGACATGCAGAAGACGATCGTGGACACCCTCGGCACCTTCGGGGTGGAGGTCAGTCCCGGCGACATCACCAAGGGGCCGACCATCACCCGCTACGAGGTCTATCCGAAGCCCGGACTGCGCGTCAGCCGCATCACCTCGCTGGAGGCCGACCTCGCCCGCGCCACCCGGGCGGAGCGGATCAACATCCTCGCGCCCATCCCCGGCAAGGACACGGTGGGCATCGAGATCGCCAACTCCGACAAGATCGTCGTGACCCTGCGGGAACTCTTCGAGGACGACGCCTTCTGCAAGTCGAAGGCCCGCATTCCGCTCGCGCTCGGCAAGGACGTCTACGGCAACGTCATCGTGGGCGACCTGGCCTCCATGCCGCACCTGCTCGTCGCCGGGGCCACCGGCAGCGGGAAATCGGTCTGCATCAATTCCATCGTCGCCAGTCTGCTCTATCGCTTCTCGCCGGAGGAACTGCGTTTCATCATGATCGATCCCAAGGTCGTGGAGATGCAGCTTTACAACAGCCTGCCCCACATGGTCATCCCGGTGGTGACCGATCCGAAGAAGGTCCTCCTGGCGTTGCGGTGGGTGGTCAACGAGATGGAGCGCCGCTACGCCATGTTCGCCAAGCTGGGCGCGCGCAACTTCGAGAGTTTCAACAAGCGCAACAAGGACAGAAGGGACGAGGAGGAGGCCCCGGTGCCGGAGGAAGCCCTCGCCGCGCACGCCGTTCGCATCAATGGAGACGGCATCGATGTGGTGCCCGCCGACTCGGCCGGCGCGGAGATCAAGCTGGACGGCGACCTGCCGCCTCCCGGCCGCGGCATGACGCCCGGAGACGGGGGGGACGAGGAGGAATTTCCCGATCACCTCCCCTACATCGTGGTCATCATCGACGAGTTCGCCGACCTCATGCAGACGGCGCCGGCCGATGTGGAGACCGCCATCGCCCGGATCGCTCAGAAGGCGCGTGCGGCGGGGATTCACCTCATCGTCGCCACCCAGACGCCGCGTGCCGACGTGGTTACCGGCATCATCAAGGCCAACATCCCCTCCCGGATCGCCTTCCAGGTTTCCTCGAAGATCGACAGCCGCGTCATTCTCGACGCCCCCGGAGCCGATCGCCTCGTCGGAAAGGGCGACATGCTCTACCTGCCTCCGGGCTGCTCCCAGTTGCTCCGTGCCCAGGGAGCCCTCATCATGGACGAGGAAATCCAGCAGGTGGTGGAGGCCTGTTCCGCCCAAGCCGAGCCGCAGTTCGAGGCGGAAATCCAGGAGACGCTCGAGGGCGGGGGAGAGGGCGAGGACGAGGAGGTTTCCGACGCGGACGAGGACATGCTCGAGAAATGCCTCGAAGTGGTGCTCCAGGAGCGGAAAGCCTCCACTTCCCTGTTGCAAAGACGACTCAGGCTGGGATATACCCGGGCAGCCCGCATGATCGACATTCTCGAGCAGCGGGGCGTCATTGGTCCTGGCGATGGCGCGAAGCCGCGGGAGATTTTGATCGATCTCCAGGGTGACTACGACTAGGATGCGGTGATGGCCGGTAGGCTGTCGCGAAACGGCTCAGGATAACCACCACCATGGCGGAAACCATCGGCTCTCGCTTGCGCGCGGCACGAGAAGCGAAGGGGATGTCCATCGAGGACATCGCTTTCGAGACGAGGATCCATGCCAAGTATGTGCGGGCTCTGGAGGCGGACGACTACTCGAATTTCGCCAGCACCACCTACGCCAAGAGCTTCCTGACCCTCTACAGCCGCTTCCTGGGAGTCGATGCCGCCGAAGCGCTGCATTTCTTCGCCGGCTCCGACGACATCCGCCTCGGTGGGCAGCCCCTGTTGGCCACGATCGAGACCATCGAGTCGGTCAAGGCGCCGCGGACTCCCCGCGGTCCGGAGCGAAAAGCGTCCCCGGCCACCGCCACCGTGCGCCGCGAATCTCCCGGATTTGCCCCGGCGATACTGGGCGTGCTTGTCTTCCTGCTGGTGGCCGCCATCCCGGTGCTGTGGTTCCTCGGCAAGGACGCCGAGTCCATCGGCGAAGTCACCACCAAGGCGAAGGAGATCGCCGATGCCACCCAGCGGAAGCTGGACACCGAGGGCGTGGCTCCCCCCAGCGTGAGTGCCGTCGCCGAGGCTCCGGATGCGGAACCGGTCGGAAAGCCCGCGGCCGCCGAGCCCGCGGGGAAGTCGTCCCGTGAGCGGGAGCGTTCGGTCGCCGCGGACTGGGTTCTCGAAGAAGAGGAGCGCAACCGGGAACCGGTTGGCGCCCCGGAGGCCGACAGCACGCTGGATACGCCTTCCCCGGTGACCGCGAAACCGGTCGATACTCCCGATGCCGACGCCCGGGAGGAAAAAGCGCTGCCCGGCTCCGATCCCGGTGCCTCCTCGGCGCTGGTGGCGGTGGCAGTTTCCGAGGAAGAACTCGGCAATGAGAATACCCAACCAGGCCCTCCGACTCCGCAGGTGGCGGTGGCGGAAGATCCCGCGGGTTCGTCTCCGCCTACCGAGGGAGCGTTTCCCGCCGATGTTGCCGAAGGCGATGCCGAGACAGGCACAGAGCCACCGAAGCCAGGGGAGAGAAAGAAGAAGCCGCAACCGGAGCAGGACCAGTCGTCCGAAGAATCTCCCCCGACCGAGGAGTCGCCCGGCGAAGCCGATACTCCGCCCGCTCCGGCGCCGCTCCGTGCCGTGCCGCTCATCGCCCGTCCCCTGGCGGTCCCGATGGAAGCCGGTCCCGGCGACGAGGAGGGAGGAGCTGCTGATCCGGCTGAGGAAGCGTCAACGGAAGAAGGGGAAGACAGCGCCGTCGAAGCGGCATCCTCGACCCCGAGGGCCCCGACGGTCGCCACGCCCGTGACCGTTCCCCGTGAGCGCAACGAGTCCCGCTCCCGGGAGGAGCAGCGCAAGCGCGAGACTGCCGCCGAGCCCGAGGAGACTCCCGAAGAGCGCGAGGAGCGCACCTTCGTGGATCCGCGGCATCGTTTTCCCCGGCCGCTTCGCTGAGGACCGCACTCTCGGGAGACCGGCCGAGATTCGTTGAATTCCCGGATGCCGCGGGGATCGACTTGCGATTCTTCCGTGTGATATAACCATGGGGCTTTTCCGTCCGTCGTTTCCATGTCGATCTTCGAACTCGCCGCCATCCTCCTCACCCTGGCCGCCCTGCTGGGATTTCTGAATGCCAAGTTGCTGAAACTGCCGACGACGATCGGCATCATGCTGATCAGCCTGGGCTTCTCCCTGCTGCTGATCCTGGCGGGCCAGTTTTTCCCGGCCGTCGAGCGGATGGCCGACACCATCATCGGGCAGATCGATTTCAACGAGGCGCTGCTCGATGTGATGTTGAGCTACCTGCTGTTCGCGGGAGCGCTGCACGTCGACCTGTCCGATCTCTCCAACCAGAAATGGGTCATCAGCCTGATGGCCACCGCCGGGGTTCTGATCTCGACCTTCATCGTCGGGGCGGCGGTGTATTTCCTGATGCCGTTCTTCGGCCTGGAGATGGCCTTCCTACCCTGCCTCCTGTTCGGCGCCCTGATTTCGCCGACCGACCCGGTGGCTGTGCTCGGTATCCTGAAGAAGGCGGGAGTCTCCAAGAGCCTCGAGACCAAGATCACCGGGGAATCGCTCTTCAACGACGGCATCGGCGTGGTCGTCTTTCTCGTCCTGCTCGAGATCGCGACCGGTCACCAGGAACCGACCGCGGCGCACATCGGGCACCTCTTTCTCGTGGAAGTCGTCGGCGGAATCGCCTTCGGGGCGGTCACCGGTTACGTGGCCTACCTCCTGATGAGGAACATCGACAACTACCAGGTCGAGGTGTTGATCACGCTCGCGCTGGTGACCGGAGGCTACAGCCTGGCGACCCACTGGCATCTGTCCGGGCCGCTGGCGATGGTGGTCAGCGGCCTCATGATCGGGAACCACGGAAGGGCCCTGGCGATGTCGGACCAGACCCGCCACCATCTCGACCTCTTCTGGGAACTGGTCGATGAGGTGTTGAACGCCCTGCTCTTCGCGCTCATCGGGCTGGAACTGTTGCTGATCGAGGAGGCTTTCACCGTCAACCTGGTGCTGCTCGGGCTCCTCACCATCGTCGTCGTTCTCCTCGGACGTCTCGTGGCGGTGTCCGTTCCCTTGACGGTGCTGAGACCCTTCCGCGGCTTCAGCCAGGGAGCCATTCCCATGCTCACCTGGGGAGGATTGCGCGGGGGAATCTCCGTTGCCTTGGCGTTGTCCCTGCCGGTCGAAGCGGGTCGAGAGACCTTTCTCGTCATGACCTACATCGTGGTGATTTTCTCCATCGCCGTGCAGGGCCTGACCCTGAAGCCCCTGTTCGAACGGTTGAACCGAGTGCCGCGCCCGGTGGCCGGATCCGTGGAGTAGGCGGCCCGCGCGGGAAAAAGCCCTATCCGCCCAGCACCAGGTACTTCACGCCCATCGCGAGGACGAAGAGAAAGACACCGGTTCGCAGTCGCTGCTTGGGGATCTTTTCCAGCAGCCATTTTCCGAGGGCGATGGAGAGCGCCGCCGGGATCGCCGACCAGGCCAGGACGAGGAACAGTTGCCGGGTGTAGTCCCCGGCCGGCCCCATGAGCGCGTTGCGGGTCAGGCCGCCGCAGAGAAAAACCGTCTGCAACACGGCCACGTTGCGTGCTTTTTCCCAATTCTGCGAGTAGACATAGGCGACCACCGGCGGGCCGCCGACATTGAAGGCGCCGCCAACCACGCCGCCCAGCAAACCGAGCGGCGCCGCCGCCCAGCCGGGCATGCGGTGGTGATCGGCCTTCGGCGAGAAACGCAGGTCGAAGATCGCGATCGTCACCAGGACCGCCCCGAGGACGCGGATGAGGATGGCCGGGTCGGCGCTGTGGAGGAAGAAGAAACCGATCGGGATCCCCAGGCACATGAAGAGCGCGATCGGCCAGGCCGACGACCACGAGAAGGCCGCCCGGTTGTGCCAGAGCGTGACCACGCAGACGAAGAGATTGAAGACCGCCACCAGGGCGATGCCCTCATGCAACGGCATCACCAGCGGCAGGGCCGCCGACGCCACCAGCGCCATGCCGAAGCCGGAGACCGACTGCACGAAAGCCGCCGCCGACAGGATGAGGACGGCGGCGGCGATGGATTCCGGAGGCATCAGCCGGGAAGAGAGCCGCCCTCCCGGACCCGGGGGCCATCGGGTCGGACGAAAGGAATCACTCCGGAAGCTCCTCGTCCTTGGTTTCCGGCATGAACGAGACCACGATGGCGCCGACCAGGAAGAAGGCGCTGAGATAGGTGACCGCGACGGGCAGTTCCATCGTCGCTTTCATCTTGCCGGCCAGGAGGAGAACGGAAACGGCGACGATGCGCCCGCCGTTGAATCCCCAGCTCATCCCGGTCGCGCGGAGACGGTTCGGAAACAGTTCCGGAAAATAGACCGCGTAGCCCGCGTGCATGCCGAGAGTGAAAAAGCCGAAGATCGGCAAAACCACCAACAGCGTTCCGTAGCTCTGGGGAACGAAACAGGCGATCGGGGTGATGATGAGCGCGGCGATGTGGAAGAGGATGAAAGTCTTCTTCCGCCCGATCCGGGCGGAGATGGGACCGAAGAGCACCAGCCCGATGCCGCCCCCGATGGTCTGGATGATACCGTAGGCGATCTTCGCTTTCTGCGAGGCTTCCTCGGGGGAAAGTCCGTCGGCGATGAGCCGTTCGCGGGCGAGATCCTGTCCCGCCACCGTGACCGCCCAGAAAGTTCCCAGGCCCACCGCGGCGAGCAGCATCGCCCCGATGGCCCGTCCGCGCCAAGGTGCCACCGTGAGCAGTTCCTTGAAGCTGCCGGCCTTGGCCTGTCCCGCGGCGACGGCGGCCCGGGCTTCCTCCCACTTCTTCGGCTCCTTCACGGCGACCCGGACCCAGACGATGAGCAGCGCCGGCAGCACGCCGACGAGGTAGGCGTAGTGCCAGTTGGTGTTCACCAGGTAGGCGGCAATGGCGGCCAACCAGGTGCCGCACACGGACGAGGCGTGAAAGATGCTCGAGGCATGCGCCCGGGCCCGTTTCGGGAAAACCTCGGACACCAGCGCGGCGGCCACCGCCCATTCACCACCGACGCCCATCGCCACCAGGAAACGGAGCGCGGTGACGTGCCAGAGTTCGCTGGCAAAATAGGTCAGTCCGGAGAAGACCGAATACATGAGGATCGTCACGATCATGATGGATCGCCGTCCGTAGCGATCCGCCAGCGATCCGAACAGGAGACCGCCGAAGGTGCCCCCGAGCAGGAACACCCCGAGGAACCAGTCCCCGTATTTCTTGACGTCGGCGCTCCCGAGTTCCTGCCCCAGGATGTCGCTGAGCATGTCGTTCCGCGTCAGGTTGAAGATCTGCCCCTCGTAGACATCGAAGATCCAGCCGGCCGAAGCGATGATCAGGACGAGCCATTCGTAGCGGGAAATTCCCTTGTACCAGGGCTGATTGTCGGAGAGTGCGTTGTCGCTCATGGTGGGATCGGAGTCGGAAAGGGCGAAAGAACGGGGGTTCGGCGAATGAGCCCGCACGAATACCAGAAAGCCGGAAAACTGCCGAATGTTTTTCTGGCGGGATGACGGGACGAGGAAGGGAGGAAACGCGGCGGGAGGGTTTTCAGAGAAATCCGAACTTCCCATCTAAGAAAGTTCTCCGCGCAACCGTCACGGAATCAGCCCGTCGAAACACCGCGGGGAGAGGGAAACATGAAACACGGAAAAACGCCTACATCAGTCGGGGCGGCGGGCCGATGGGTGCTCGTTGCTGTCACCCTGGTCGGACTTCTTTGGGGAAGCCGTTTCGCCGAAGCCGCTCGGGAGGAAGGGCCGCAGCAGCAGCCAACTCCACAGAGCAACGCGAGGCCGGAGCTGTTTACCAACGTCTACGTGGTGCCGCCCACCTTCCTGAACTTTCGCGGCGATCGCGGCTACGTCCCGCCTTCCGATCCCTTCGCGGCTCCCTCCGATGCGGACGATGAGTTTGGTCCCCTAAGCCGTAGAGCAAGTGCGCGGGACGTCCTCGAGTCCTACGGAGTCAGCTTTGGCGAGGGGAGTTCCGCCGCCTTCAATCCCCAGACCTCTCAGGTGATCGTGCGGCAGACGCGCGACCAGATGGAACTGGTCGAGGCGGTGATCGAGAGCCTGCGCGACGTCGTCAGTCTTTTTGTTCATCTCCAATATCGCATCATCGAGAGCGACGAACGGCTCCTCGAACCATCGTCGGAATTGGTCGGAAAGGGAAAGGACCGCGCCATCGATCCGGATTCCGGTCTGCGTCGGGTGGGGGAAGCACCGGCCGCGCCGCGGTCGCCGATTCCCGCCCTCGCCTTGGAGGGATTGTCCATCTTCACGGCGGAAGATCTGGAGTCGTTTCTCGGAGAGATTCGAGGATCGAAGCGGGGACGCATTCGCCAATCGGATTCTCTTCTCACTCGATCGGGGCAACGCTGGGAAATGTGGGTCGCCGACGCCCTCACCGAAATCGATCCCGTGATCGGCGCCGACAGTTTCACCGTCGATCTGAATCTCGAGCTGAAGAATGGCAGGCCGGACCGGAAGGCAACGGCGGCCGCGAGTCGCCAGATCACCCTGTCGTCCGAACAGACGGTCGCTTTCGAGGAAAAACTCGCCGACGGCACCTACCGCACCCGCCTCGTCACCGCCTCGGTTGTGGACGCTGCCGGAATGCCGGTGAAGGAACCGTCACCCAACCTTCAAGCGCGGGTTTTTGCGGTTCCCGGCTTTCCCACCGACGATCCCTCCAACCCAAAGGTGAAAGATGCCCGGAAAACGCTGGAGCGATTTGGAATCTTCCTCGGGGCGTCCTCGCGGGCGATCCACAACCCGGCCAGCGAGACCCTTTTCGTGCGCGGCACCGATGCCGAGATCGAATTGATCCGGGCCGCGGCGCAACAGTGGGAGGATCCGCTCTCCACCCGGAAGCAGATCCATTACTCGATCAAGGAAGTCGAATTGGATCCTCAAAACAGCAAGATGGGTGACTTGCTGAGCGATCGAAGAGCGGGAAATTCGGCTTCGATTCATGGCATCGCCGGGGTTTTCACCGATCCCCAGTTTCAGGTCATCATCAGGAACCTGAATCATGAGAAGGGGACGGAGATTGTTTCCGCGCCTTCGGTATCGGCTCGATCCGGCCAGCCCGTCTTGAGCCAGCACAACGAAAAACGCTGGGGGTTTCGCGGAGTCGTCGGAGGAGACGAATACACCATCGAAGTGCAGTTCTGGCGGCTGAAGCCGGACGATCAGTGGCCCCGGAAGATCTTGGAAGGAGATTCGCCGGGTTTCCCGGTGACGATCTGGGATGGGCAGACGATCGCGTATTCCTATCCGGCGGAAGACGGGAAACGGGCGCGGGTCGTATTTCTCACGGCGAATTTGATCGATCCCGCTTCGGCCCGGCGGATGGAATCCGAACCTCCCCGATCTCCGGCGCCCTCCGAACCGGCGGCACCCGGACACCTCACCACCGCCCAGCAGAATGCCGTCAGGAAAGCGGACGAACTCGCTCTTCGCGGCTCCCAACTCATGGCGGATGGCGATTTGGATGCTGCCGCCGAGAATTTCGCCGAGAGCTTGCGACTGTTGCCGGAACACGAGATCACCGGGCAGCGAAGAGAGGCCTACCAGAGATGGCTGGAAAAGGCTCGCGGAAAAGGGCTGCCACAGTCGCCCGCTCCCAGCCTTTTCCCGGAACCCGAACCGGAGGGTTATCACGCCGCCTTCGAAATCGCCGCCGACGAACGGCTCGTGCTGCACGACGTGGTCCGCGGCGAAACCTACTACAGCGTCGCTCGTCGCTACGGCACCAGCCCACGGCGGCTCCGCATCATCAATCGGTCGGCGAACGACGACCTCGCCATCGGCGATCGCCTCATCGTGCCGATCCGGGTCCAGCCACCCGGGCCTCCTCTCGTCGAGTTGCCGACCTGGGATCGACCGGATTCCTCGGCGAAGCGGAAGGCGGAGGAGATTGTCCTGCCCCGGGTCGAATTCGAGAAAACGCCGCTGAAGGATGCGCTGGGTTTCCTGCGGGTCGAAAGCGCCACCCACGACCGGAAATCACCCGACGGCGAAGGCGGGCTCGATTTCATTCTCGAGGTCAACGAGGAAATCGCCAGGACTCCGATCACCCTCCGCCTTTCCAACGTCCCGTTGATCGATGCGATTCGCTACACCGCCGCCTTGGCTGGCGTGCATTTCGAGTTCGGAAAGGATTCGGACACCGTCCGATTTCGGGGAGCGGTTTCCCTGGAATCGGATGCGGAGCCATGGAGCGACGCCGATCCATCGAAACTCTGGTTTGTCGCCTACAGTCTTCTCAAGGAGGGGCAGGAGGCGAATGAAGCGGGACGAGGCGCCGAAGCGCTGGAGATTTTCCAGAAGTCGCAAACGATCTTCTCGGCGCTCAAGAAGAAACACCCGGAATTCTATCCCGAACTCTTGAACTATAGACTCGAGCAGCTCCGCGAAACCATCCGGACGTGCCGCGAGAAAGCCGCCGACAAGTGATCGGCCACTCGACCCTGTCAGGTTCGCGACCTGACAGGGTTGCGTTGATTGGAGGGGCTCCCCGAACCGGCGCGACGTCCGATTCAGCCCAGCGACTTCGCTGTTTCGACCACGTTTTCGGTGGTGATGCCGAGTTGTTCGAAGACGATCGGGGCGGGGGCGCTGAGGCCGAAGCGCTCGATGCCGATGACCTTGCCGTCGAGACCGACGTACCGGTGCCAGGGGCAGCCGACGCCGGCTTCGATGGCGACGCGCTTGCGGCAGGTGGAGGGCAGGACGCTCTCCCGGTATTCGTCGGGCTGGCGATCGAAGCGCTCCATGCAGGGCATGGAGACGACCCGGGCGCCGGCGCCGAGTTGTTCGGCGGCCTTGATGGCGAGATCGAGTTCGCTGCCGCTGGCCAGGAGGATGACCTCGAGTTCCGCGGTTTCGCGGACGGCGACGTAGCCGCCGCGGAAGACGCCTTCGCGACGATCCTTGACGGGAATCTGTCCCTGGGTGGCGACTTTTTGCCGGGTCAAGATGAGGGCGGTGGGTCCGTCGGTCCGTTCCACGGCGGCGACGAAGGCACCGGCGACTTCCTCGGGATCGCCCGGGCGGATGACGTCGAGATTCGGAATCACGCGCAGGCCGCTGACGGTTTCCACCGGTTGGTGGGTGGGGCCGTCTTCGCCGACGCCGACGGAGTCGTGGGTGAAAATGTAGCCGACGGGCAGATGCGACAGGGCGGCGAGACGAATCGAGGGGCGCAGGTAATCGGCGAAGACCGTGAAGGTCGCGCCGGTGGTGCGGAAGAGGCCGTCGTAGGCGATGCCGTTGCAGATGGCGCCCATGGCGTGCTCGCGGATGCCGTACCAGATGTTGCGCTGGCCGAAATCGTCGCGGCCCAGGTCGCCGCTGGATTTCAGGTAGTTCTTGGTGGAGCCGAAGAGGTCGGCGCTGCCGGTGACGAGCAGGGGCATGGCGTCGGCGATGGCGTTGAGCACGGTCCCGCCGGCGCTACGGGTGGCATCGGCGTAGTCGTTGCCGAATTCGGGAACCCGGTCGAGCAGGTCGCCGGGAACCTCGAGCGAGAGACCGCTCTCCAGCAGTTTGGCGAGCTCGGGGTTGGCGGCCTGCCAGGCCTGGAAGGTTTCCTGCCACGC
Organism: Verrucomicrobiia bacterium; assembly: GCA_030432615.1. Lineage (GTDB taxonomy): Bacteria > Verrucomicrobiota > Verrucomicrobiia > Verrucomicrobiales > DEV007 > JAEUHH01. Next base: position 21,147 of record JAUIGT010000001.1, on the reverse strand, counting down.
GGCGTGATCGGCTTTCCGCGCCTCTTTCCTCTCGGCGAAGTAGTCGCGGACCGCGTCGGAGACGAAGAAGGTTTCCTCGGGCAGGCCCAGTCCCTTGCGGGCGGATTCGGCGAACTTGGCGCCGCCTTCCCCGTGACCGGCGGCGGTGCCGGCGACCTCGGGAATGCCGCGGCCGATCTCGGTCTTGCACTCGATGAGTTTGGGCTTGCCGTTGTCGCTCTTCTTCGCGTTTTCAAAGGCCTCGAGCACAGCGTCGAGGTCGTGGCCGTCGATCGTCACGGTGTCCCAGCCGAGGGCGGCGAATCGGGCGCAGGTATCGGCGCTCTGGGTGACCTCGGCCATGGCATCGAGGGTGACGTCGTTGGAATCGTAGAAAAGGATCAGGTTGTCGAGCCCGACGTGACCGGCGAACGCGGCGGCCTCGGCGGCGACGCCTTCCTGCATGCAGCCGTCTCCGGCGAGGACGACGACATGACTGTCGATGATGGTGTGGTCGGCGGTATTGAACTTGGCGGCCGCCATTTTCGAGGAAAGCGCGTAACCGACGCCGTTGCCGATGCCTTGTCCGAGCGGGCCGGTGGTGGCTTCGACGCCGGGCGTTTCGTGGAACTCGGGGTGGCCGGGTGTCTTGCTGTGGAGCTGGCGGAAATTCCTGATCTCCTCGATGGAAAGGTCGAAGCCGGAAAGGTGGAGCCACCCATAGAGAAACATGCTGCCGTGGCCGGCGGACAGGATGAAGCGGTCGCGGTTGAGCCACTTGGGAGCGTCGGGATCGAAGCGCATCGCTTCGCCGAAGAGAACGGCGCCGATTTCCGCGGATCCGAGCGGCAGTCCGAGGTGGCCGGAACTGCAGGCGTGAACGGCGTCGATGGCGAGCCCGCGGGCTTCGTTGGCGGCTTGGGAAAGAATGGCGTTGTCCATGGGAAACGGGATCTGGTCTTTTGGAGTGAAACGAATCGGTCCCGGGGGCTGGGCGCCCTTCCTTTAGGGGCGATTGCGGCCCGGTTCAAGGACGAAGCGATTCGGGCGGGCGCGAACCGGGCGCGTTTTTTTGCCGGCCCGGGGGCCGCGGGATTGTACTTGCCACCGGGTCGCGCGATCCGCTATTTTCTTGTCACAAACCCGCAGGGTCGGGATATACCCTTTTGAGTCTCTCTATCAACCCACCAAACCTCATGCATTTGAATCAACTTCTACCAACCATGACCCGAATCGGACTCATGCTGGTGCTGGCCGTTTCCGCCATGGTCACTACGGGCACGGCCCGGGAATGGACCAGCAAGGACGACGGCCGCAAACTGCAGGCCGTCTTCGAAGGTATCGAGGGCGACAACATCATGCTCAAGCTCGCCGACGGTCGCGTGGTTGCCGTGCCCAAGGACCGCCTGATTCCGGCCGATGTCGAGGCTGCGGAACGATTCGCCGTCCTCGGCGACGACACCCTGACCAAGCAGTCGGCGAAGAGAATCGACCAGTTGCTGGCGCAGACTCTGGTGAAGAACGGCTACAGCTCGTTCAACGATCCGCTGCCGGACGATCTCTTCGTTCGCCGCGTCTACCTGGACATCATCGGTCGCATCCCGACCCGCGAGGAGTTCCAGCGTTTCGCCGACAGCGCCCGCCCCGACAAGCGCGAGGCCCTGATCGACGAGTTGCTGATGCATCCGGGCCAGGCGAGCCACCTGTTCAACTATTTCGCGGACATGTTCCGGCTTCACGCCGATGACGATTTCAACAACGGCATCCGCATGGAGCCCTACATCCAGTGGTGGAAGGACTCGCTGGCGGAAAACAAGACCTACGCCGAGATCGTCACCGAGATGATCACTGCGACCGGAAATGTGGGCCAGAATCCCGCCTCCGGTTTCATCCTTCGCGACGCCGGGATGGAGTTCGATGCCTTCTCGAACTTCGGCCAGGTGATGCTGGGGATCGACGTTTCCTGCGCCCAGTGTCACGACCACCCGTTCGATGAATGGACGATGGATGACTTCTACTCGATGGCGGCGTTCTTCAACAACACCCAGCGCACCCTGGGCCGCTACCAGGCCGCCGATGCCATGGGAATGCTGACGGCGAAGATGCCGAATGCGCCCGAGGGTTGGATCGATGAATTTCGCGAGTTGGCCAAGTCGAAGGGCGTCGATGTCGAAAACCGCCAACGCGGCGACGGTCAGACCCTTCGCTGGTACATCGATTTCCTCGGCTGGAACGTCACCGACGTCGAAGGGAAGGAAATGCCGGTCCCGGCCAGTATTTCCGAGGAGTACGAAAGCATGATCGGCAAGGTGTTCCGCCCCGGCACGATCGTGGGCAAGCCCGCCAAGACCAGCGGCATGACTCGCCGGGAGGCGCTGGCCGGATGGCTGACGGATCCGGAAAACCCGCGTTTTGCCATGGTGATTGCGAACCGGATGTGGGACCGCGCCTTCGGGCGTCCCTTGGTCGGTCCGGTCCACGACTTCTCCCAGGATACCATCGAACGATGCTCGCAGCCCCAGACGTTGGCTCACATCACCAACGAGATGAAACGGGTGAAATTCGATCTCCGCGAGTTCATGCGCATCCTTTACAACACCCGCGCCTACCAGTCGGTTGCGACCTACGAGGAGCCGAGCCTGGCCGACGCCTACTACTTCCCGGGACCGGTTCTTCGCCGGATGCGGGCTGAGCAGGCCTGGGATTCGCTCATGCTGCTCTCCGAGGGACCGGAAATCGACAGCCGGCGCGGTCGGGATGGTTCCTTCATCCGCGCGGTGCTCAACGTGAATCTCAACGAGGAGTCTCCCGAGTCCGTCTGGGAACGTTTCGAGGCCTACAAGCAGCTCCGTGGTGGTGACCGCCTCGGTGCGGCCGTGGTCGCGGAGCCGGGTTCGCTGGCCGCCTCCTCTGCCCGGAACGACGGGCTGCGCGCCTCGGAAATGGCGCAGCCGGCTCCCGCTTCCTCCCTGCTGGATACCTTCGGTCAGTCCGACCGGCGGATCACCGACGAACACAATTTCGACGGTTCCGTTCCGCAGGTTCTGGCCCTCATGAACGGCGGCGTGACCTCCATGCTGACCGGCAGTTCCTCGAAGGTCGTGGACGACCTCGATGATCTCGACGGTCCGGACGACAAGGTTCGCGGTGTTTTCTTCACCATGCTGTCCCGCTATCCCAACGACGAAGAGCTGAGCATGGGAATGAAGATGCTCGAAGACTATGGGGATGACGGTATCCGGGATCTCGCCTGGGCGCTCATCAACAGCCCCGAATTCCTGTTCATCCAGTAAGCCAACCGATTTTCTCTCCGAAAACTCCCAGTCTGTCTCTCAATCCCACCTTTTCAGCCATGATTCATCAACTCATCGACCTGGCCGGCAAGAGCCAAATCAATCGCCGGCGCTTCATGGAGCACACCGCCAAGTCCACCCTCGGGGTTGGTCTGGGGCTCCCGTTCCTCAATGCTCCCCGCAAAGCCAATGCCCAGGAGGGCGGTGGTGGAAAGGCCAAGAGCCTCATCTACATCTACCTGTCGGGTGGCATGAGCCATCTGGATACCTTCGATCCGAAGACCAGCGACAGTGTGATGGGCAGCTCCACCCGGATCGACACCAACGCTGATCCGGTGAAGCTGGGGAACCATTTCGAGAACCTCGCCAAGCACGGTGACAAGATCGCCGTCATCAACAGCATGTTCTCGACCAATGGCGCCCACGAGCAGGGCCAGTACATCATGCGGACCGGCTACAACAAGCGTTCCACCATCGTTCACCCGACCATGGGACCGTTCGCCGAGGAACTGCTCGGGCACCGCGGGGAAATCCTTCCCGACAGTGTGGTGGTCGGTCAGAGTACCTCCAACGCGGGGTATCTCGACCCCTCCCTGAGTCCGCTTCCGATCGCGGATCCGACGGGTGGTGTTCCCAACACCAACCTGCTGACGGACGAGGAGCGTTTCTCACGGCGCATGGAAATCGCCCAGTCCCTGGGGCAGAAGTTCGTGGAGAAGTTCAAGTACAACGGGCCGAAGAGTTATGTCGAATACTACGACCAGGCCACCACTCTGCTGAAGAGTGATGAACTCAGCGTCTTCGATCTGAGCGGCGAATCGATGCGCGAGCAGTATGGCATGGGCCGCCTCGGCCAGGGATGCCTGCTGGCCCGCCGCCTGGTCGAAAACGGCGTCCGCGTCATCGAGGTCGTCTCCGGTGGCTGGGATATGCACCTGAATGTCGATACCGCCCTGCAGGCTCGGGTTCCCGAACTCGACCAGGCTCTCTCGACCCTTCTCCAGGACCTCTCCGAGCGGGGACTCCTTGAGTCGACCATGGTTGCCGTCGGAACCGAGTTCGGCCGCACGCCGAATATCAACATGAACTCGGGCCGCGACCACTACCCGGCCGCCTACTCGTCCATGCTGGCGGGTGGAGGCATCAAGGGCGGACAGGTCTACGGCTCGACCGACAAGTACGGCAAGAAAGTGGCCAGCGATCCGATGCGTCCCGAGGATTTCCTCGCCACCATCGGCTACGGTCTCGGGGTTCCGCTCGAACAGACCATCTATTCGCCGAGCCGCCGCCCGTTCACCTTCGCCAACGACGGCAAGCCGGCGACCAAGCTGTTCGCCTGATCGTTTTTTGCGATCCCGATTTCGCGGTTGGCCGCGGGGCGCTTGCCACAGCGTCTCGCGGCCTTCTGTTTTTTCCGGCGAGATTCTCGGGTGACAGTTCGCGATTTGTGGCCATGGTAGGCCCCTCCATGCCGTGAATCGCGCGATCGCGAGTCGCCGCATGGCGCCTCCTTTCAATCGTCCAAAAACACCGCCATGTCCGAAGCCAACTCGATCCTCAGAATCGGGCTGCCCAAAGGCAGCCTCAGCGAGCCGACCCTCGATCTTTTCGCCAAGGCCGGCTACCAGATCCACGGCGCTTCCCGTTCCTACAAGCCGTCCATCGATGATCCCGAGATGGCGATCCGGCTCATCCGCGCGCAGGAGATCGGTCGCTACGTCGATCACGGTTTCCTCGACTGCGGCATCACCGGGAAGGACTGGATCGCCGAGAACGGCGCCGAGGTGGAGGTGGTCTGCGACCTCCGCTACAGCAAGGCGACCGCCAATCCCACCCGCTGGGTGCTGGTGGTGCCGAATGATTCGCCGATCCAGAGCGTGCAGGATCTCCAGGGCAAGCGGATCGCCGCGGAGGCGACCGGCTTGGTGGAGCGCTACCTCGAGGAGAAGGGAGTCAAGGCCGAGGTCGAATTCAGTTGGGGTGCCACCGAGGTGAAAGTACCGGACCTCGTCGATGCCATCGTCGATATCACCGAGACCGGTTCCTCGCTCCGGGCGAACAACCTGCGGATCGTGGATACCCTGATGGAGAGCTATCCCCAACTCGTTGCCAATCGGGATGCCTGGGCCGACGACTGGAAGCGGGAGAAGATCCAGCGCCTCTCGGTGCTGCTCCAGTCCGCTCTCCAGGCCCGCGACATGGTGGGGTTGAAAATGAACCTGCCGGAAAATCAGTTGCAGAAAGTCCTCGACTGCTTACCTTCCCTCCGCTTACCGACTGTCTCGCACCTGACCTCCGAAGGCTGGGTGGCGGTGGAAACCGTCGCGGACGAAAAAACGGTGCGGGATCTGATTCCTGAACTGAAGGCGCTTGGCGCCGAGGGAATCATCGAGTATCCCCTCAACAAGGTGGTCATCTGACCGCCTCGTTTTTTCGTGATTCGCGGCGATTTGCCCGCCGAAACACGAGGGCAGTCGCCGCATCTAAACCAACCGAGGTAACCAAGACACATGGGTTCGCTCAAGAAGAGACGAAAGACCAAGATCAACAAGCACAAGCGTCGCAAGCGCATGAAGGCGAATCGCCACAAGAAGCGCCTGCGTTACAAGAGCTGACTGCTGGCTTGTTGACATGAATGTGCCCGGACCCCGCGACCACTGGCGTGGTCGAGGGGATATTTCGGAGTTGCACCCGCCTGAGGGGCCGCGACTTTGGGGCATGTTCGTACCTCGATTTCGGAAACTCCGCCCGGAGTGGTTCGTGCCCGCCTCGCCTGTCTCGTTCCGTGCGACGACAGTGCGGTTCTTGGCGCTGCTGACGGCGTTGGGGCTGCTTACGGTCGGGGGTATCCTTCGCGCCGCCGAGGGAGGAGGAGAGACGAACGGCTTCGGCCGGTTCGCGGAGATCTACGTCGATCGCTATTTCGAGCCCGAGGAAAACTTGAAGCTCGAGAGTGCCGGAGAACGCCGTGCCGAGGCGCTGGCGCATTATTCGATCGGCCTCAGCCTCGAAGCGCAGGAAAAGCTTCCCGAGGCCATCAGCGCATTTCGGGACGTGCTCGACATTGCTCCCGGGGAGGTCGCGTTGGCGCGCAAGGTCGCCTACCTGCTCGCCCAAGCCGGCGATCGCGAGGAAGGCCGCCAAGTGCTGGAAAGTGCCTATCGGGCCAACCACCACTCGCCGCGCGCCGCCATCACCTTGTCCGAATACCTGGTGACCTTTCTTCCGGATGAGAGCGACGTGCGGGCGGAGGCGATGCGGTTGGCGGAGGAGGCGGTGGAAAACTACGCCTGGCACCCGGCGGCCTGGGAGCACCTCGTGCGCATGCAGTTGCTCGATCGCAAGCTGGACCAGGCGCGCGACACCGTGATGCGAGCGTTGGAGCGCAACGAGAAGAATCCCATGTTCTACATTCGGCTCGGCCGTGTGGCCCAGCGAATTTGGCCGCTCGATCCCGAGCAGAAATCGCCCTCCATCATCAATGGAATTTTCGAAAAAGCCCTCGAGCGGGGAACCGACAACGCCTATGTCCGCGAGAGCGTCGCCGATTACTTTCACGACTCCCAGCAGCCGGAGCGAGCCCTCGAGATTTTTCGGCAGTTGGTGAAGGATTTCCCCGATCACGTCGAGATCCGGGAAAAGCTGGCCCGCGTCTATGGAGCCCTCGGTCGCGAGGACGACGTCATCGCCACGCTCGAAGGCATCGTGGAGATCAATCCACAGGATGCCGACACCCACCGCGAACTCGGGCGGATCTTCATCGGGCGGGAGGACTACGACAAGGCCTCCAAGCATTTCCGCGAAGCCATGCGCCTGACCTCCGGGACCGCCGAAGAATATGACGCCATCGGGCGGATGATCATCTTCGGCGCCGAGATGGCCGACGATGCCATTCCCTTTCTCGAGCGCGGCGCCTACCTGCACCCCGACGACCCGCGTCTGCCTTTCCTGCTCACCTTCGCCTACGCCCGGCAGCAGCGGTATTCCGACGCCATCCCCTGGTTCGAAAAAACCGTGGAACTGGCCAGCCAGTCCCAGCCGGATCTGCTCGATGCGGTTTTCTACTACCGCTACGGGGCGGCGGTCGAGCGCGACGGCGACATCGATCGGGCGTCCAACCTGTTCCGGACCAGCATGGAGCAGCTGGCCAAGATGGACATCGAGGACGAACGGGCCCAGGCGCTTCGCGCCGAAGTCTACAACTACCTCGGCTACATGTGGCTGGAGAACGACCGGAACCTCGACGAGGCGGGAGAACTGATCAAGGAGGCCCTGTCCATCGTGCCCGATTCCGGCGCCATCACCGACAGTCTCGGCTGGTTCTACTTCAAGAAGGGGCAGTACGAGGAAGCCAAGCGCGAGCTGCTCAAGGCGGAGCAGATGGTGGAAGAGCCGGATGGCGTCATCTACGACCACCTCGCCCAGACCTTCGCCAAGCTCGAGGAGTGGACCCAGGCGATCGAGTACATGCGCAAGGCGGTGGAACTGGATCCCGAGAACGCGGAGTTCAAGACTCGACTGGAAGCTTTCGAGAAGGAGGCGCCCGCCGTTCCCAAGAAGTCCGGGGAGACTCCCCCGGCACCCGGCGAGGCCGACGCGCCGAAAAAGGCGGCTTGAGGCGGGACTCGACAGGGTCGAGTCCGCGAGTCAACAGGGTACGGTTTCCATTCGGTTTCGGCTTTCGCCATCGAGTGCCCGGTCGTAACCTCCGCCGATGCCCGAACTCGCTGAAGTCGAATTTTTCCGGAAGGAATGGAACCCGGGACTGGACGAGGAAGTCGTCAGGGTTCGTCTCCACGAGAACGCCCGGATTTTTCGCGAGACCAGCCCGGCCCTGATTCGCCGACGGCTCCGGGGACAGCGATTCCTCTCCAGTTTCAGCCACGGGAAAAACCTGCTCTTCCGCTTTTCGGGCGGTGCCTGGCTGGGGGGGCACCTCGGGATGACGGGAAGTCTCCGGAGCGAGCCCGTGGTGGGATTCGAGCCGGGCAAGCACGATCATCTCGTCCTCTTCCTGGAGACCGTGGCGCTGGTGTTTTGTGATCCGCGCATGTTCGGGCGGATCCGCTTCGAGGTCAGTGGCGATCAGCCGCCGGACTGGTGGCGGGAACTGCCTCCGGAGGTTTCGGGCAAGGGATTCACCAAGGACCGACTGTTCGCGTTTCTCCAGCGCCGCGGGAAAACGCCGATCAAGACCCTGCTCCTGGACCAGGCCATGTTTCCCGGTATCGGCAACTGGATGGCCGACGAGATCTGCTGGCGCCTGCGCTGGCATCCGGCGCGGCCCGCGGGCGAGGTTTCCGAGCGGGAAGCCGCGGAGCTTTGGAAGACGGTTCGCCTGGTGGCACGGCAGGCCCTGCGGGTGATCGGGAAGGACTGGAGCGATCCGCCGGACAGCTGGCTGTTCAACCATCGCTGGGAGAAGGATCACCAATGCCCGCGCAAGGGCTGTGGCGCCGAGCTGGTCCGGGCCGACCTGCGCGGACGCACGACCTGCTGGTGTCCTCGTTGCCAGGGAGAGACCACCCTTCGAACGGAAACACGGTGATGAGGAAGACGGATCCCCGGCAGTTGGAACTGGGCATGGCCCTGCGGAATCGTGCGCCCGACCAGGAGTCGTCCGCGAAGCTGGCTTCCTTCGAGGAGGAACTCCGGTCGTTCCAGGATTTTGGCAAGGAAACGGTGGTTGCGGAGTTTCCCGATCCGGCGGTGGAGGTGCCGGTCTACGTGAACGAGTTCTGGACCGCGAAGCAGCGGGCCGCCTGTTCCCTGCACGAGATTTCCTATCGCGCCTGCTTCAAGCCGCAGTTGCCCCGCTTCTTCATCGAGCGTCTCACCGGGCCGGGCGAGGTTGTCTACGATCCCTTCATGGGGCGGGGGACCACCTTGCTGGAGGCGGCGCTGCTGGGGCGGAGCCCGGCGGGGTGCGACATCAATCCGCTGAGCCGTATCCTGCTGGCCCCGCGCCTCGCGCCGCCGGAAATCGCGGAGGTGGAGGCGCGACTCGAATCGCTTTCCCTCGATGGCAAGCCGGTCGAGCTGCCTACCGAGCTGCTGGTGTTCTACCACCCCGAGACCTTGCGCGAACTCTCTTTGTTGCGGGAATACCTGCTCGAACGGGAAGCGTCCGGAGAGCTCGACGCCATCGATGCCTGGATTCGCATGGTGGCGACGAATCGGCTCACCGGACACTCCGCCGGATTCTTTTCGGTCTATACCCTGCCGCCGAACCAGGCGACCTCGGTAGAGTCGCAGCGCAAGATCAACGAAAAGCGGAACCAGGTTCCGCCGCGGCGGGAGATCATTCCCATCCTGCTCAAGAAAACCCGCACGTTGCTGAACCGGGTCTCCGCCGAGCAGCGGAAAGTCATCCGGGAGAGCGGAAAACGATCCCGGCTGGTGACCGCTTGCGCCGATGACACGCCCGGTCTCGCCGCGAACAGCGTTTCCCTGGTGGTGACCTCGCCGCCGTTTCTCGACGTGGTCGATTACCAGCGGGACAACTGGCTGCGCTGCTGGTTCAACGGCTTCGATGCCTCCGCCATCTCGATCTGGCAGCTGAATCGCGAGGATCGCTGGAGCAACGCCATGACCGGCGTCTTCCAGGAGCTTCGGCGGGTCTTGAAACCCGAAGGCCGCATCGCGTTCGAGGTCGGCGAGGTGCGCGGCGGCGCGCTGTTGATGGAAACCCTGGTGGTGCCGGCGGCGGCGAAGGCGGGACTGCAGGCGGAACTGGTGCTGGTCAACGACCAGGAATTCACCAAGACCGCGAACTGCTGGGGGATCGACAACCGGAAGAAGGGCACCAACACCAACCGTATCATCCTGCTGCGGAAAATCGATTGAAGCGGGAGCTGCGGAAAGCTCAGCCAAGCAGGATTCGCACCTTGTCCGCCATCGCCTTCCCGAGAGCCGCGTGGCCGATGTCGTCGATGTGGATGCAGTCGGTATCCGGGCATTCGGCGAACTCCCCGGCGTCGAGAAAGGCGACCCCGCGATCCTCGGCCACCTCGCGATAGGCGGCAGCCAGTTCGCGGGAAAGGATGACCGCGTGGTCGAAGAGATGGCCGAAGGGGCACTGGCCCTGGGCGGTGGGTACGGGCGCGACCACGAGAACTTTCGGGGCCGCCTTGCCCGGGCCGGCGTCGCTGGCGAGCACGATGTCCACGAGGGCGCCCATGCCATCGGCGATGGCGACGGCGTTGTGATTCATGTGATTCTTGAGATCGTTGGTGCCGAGCATGAGGATCGCCAGGTCGATCGGTTTCTGCGATTCCAGCACCACCGGCAGATGGGTCGCGCCGCACTTGTTGACGAAGGGCTCGCAGGGATCGTCCCACGCCGTCATCCGCCCGTTCTGGGCCTCCTCGACGACGCGAAAACCCTCGCCCAGCGCGGCGGCCATCACGCCTGGCCAGCGGACGTCGGGGGCGTAGCGTTCGCACTCGGTTCCGGGAATGAAACCCCAGGTATTGGAATCACCGAAGCAGAGAAGGGTCTTTTGCATGGCCAGAGTATTGGGCGGGACTCGTGCGACTTCAAAGGAAAGCGCGCACCCGGCGAGGTCGCCGGAGTGCGCGCTTCCGAAAAGGTTGAGCGATCGCTCTGGAGAGGTGCGCTCAGGCCTTGCCTTCCTTGAGCAGGTCGCGGATCTCCGTGAGCAACTGGATGTCCTCGGAGATTTCCGGTTCTTCCTTTTTCTCCTCTTCCGGTTTGGCGAGGCGTTCCTCCAGGGCGGCCACGAACTTCTTCAGAATGAGGAAGAGCACGAAGGCGACGATGAGGAAGCTGATGAAGGCGGTGATGAAATTCCCCCAAGTCATCACGGTGGCGCCCGCTTCCTTGGCGGCATCGGCCGTGAAATACACCGCGTCTTCGGCTCCTTCGGGCCGTTTCAGGACGGCAAATCGATCACTGAAATCGATGCCGCCGGTGATGAGTCCGATGATCGGCATGACCACATCATCGACGAGGCTCTTCACGACGGTGCCGAAGGCGCCCCCGATGATGATGCCGACGGCCATGTCCATGAGATTGCCCTTGAAGGCGAACTCCTTGAATTCTTTGAGCATGAGTTTGTTCCTCTGGTTGGATGTTCAGAAAAACGGTTCCGCCGCTTAGGACAGCAGAACGGGAGGGAAAGTCACGGCAAATCCGCGTTCCCGGACGTTTCGTTTTCTCGAGAGAGCGGGAGGCTTGCCGGGTGAAGACACTTTCTTTCCTCGGGCTCGCTTTTTTTGTCCTGTCGCTGGTTCCCGGGTGGGGGTCGGAAAAGGACGATACAATCGAAACGATCATCGCCCCGGCCACCGCAGAGAGTCCGCGAAACTCCGAGGGCGATATCATCGTGCTGGAGGACGGCTCCCTGCTGGCGGCGTGGTCGGAATTCTACGGTGGCAGCCGCGACGATTCGGCGGCCCGCATTTCCGCGAAGCGATCGGTCGATGGCGGACGCACCTGGGGTGAGCGCTTCACCCTGCGGGAAAACACCGGGGCCGAAAACGTGATGTCGGCCAGTTTCCTCCGGCTCGATTCCGGCGAGCTGCTTCTCTTCTACCTCGAGAAACACTCCCGCGAGGATCTCGACGTGCTCGTGGTGCGTTCCGGCGACGATGGCAAGACCTGGAGCGAGCCGGTCCTGGTGACGCCCGAACCGGGTTACCACGTGATGAACAACGCGCGGGTCCTGCTCACGTCCGGTGGTCGCCTGGTCTGCCCGGTGGCGACCACGGATCGGGTCTGGGAAAAAGGCCATCGCTTCCGCACGATCTGTTACCTGTCCGACGACGGTGGCCACACTTGGCGTCGCGGGACGGGGGAGGTCAACGCGCCCAAGCGGGGCGCGATGGAACCGGGCTTGATCGAAAAGGCCGACGGAACCCTGCTCCAGGTCATTCGCACCCAGACCGGCAGGCAATGGTTCGCCGAATCGAAGGACGGTGGCGACACCTGGTCCGAGGGCCGCCCGTGGACGGTGACCTCGCCGGAGGCTCCCGCCACGTTGGCGAATCTGCCCGAGGGCAAAGGTTGGCTCGTGATTCACAATCCCTCGCTCGATCCGGAGAACAGCCACGGCGGCGAACGGACCCCGTTGGTGGCGTCGGTCTCGACCGACGAGGGCGCGACCTGGTCGCCGGCGAAGGCGATCGAATCGGACCCGGCGCTGACCTACTCCTATGTCAGCGTGGACTTTCACGCCGACCGGGTCCTGCTCACCTACTACCTCCGCAGCGCGCCGGATCGGTTGTCCTGGAAGTTCCAGAGTCTCCCACTCGGGTGGTTTCTCACGGAAGAGTGAAGAGAACCGCCTTCACCGTTGACCACGCCGGAATGTGGCTGGTCCGCACCCGAGTTGCTGCTTGAAGACGCGGCTGAAGTAGTAGCGGTTGGGATACCCGAGGTCCTCGGCGATCTGCTCGATGCTGGCATCGGTGGAAGCGAGTCGTTGCATGGCGGTGCGGAGACGCAGGTCGGCCACGTAGCGACTCGGGGTCAGATCGGTCTGGCGCTGGAACCACTCGGTGAGCCGGTGGCGCGACATGCCGGCGAGCCGGGCGAGTTCGGGAGTGGTCAGCGGTTCCGCGAGATGGGTCTCGATGTGTTCCAGCAATCGAACGAGTCGATCCGGGTAGGCGCGGAACTGCTTTGCCTCCAGTTTCGCGAAAGCGAGGTGGAGGAGGGCCTTGCCCAGGTGATGCATGCGCCGCCCGCTGTCGAGGGGATCGTTTTCCTCGAAGATCCCGCGCAGGGACGCGAGGGTTTCGCGGATCGATGGATCGATCTCCACCGCAATCGGTCGGCGCAGGGCGAGCATGAATTCCTGGCCGGGTACGAAATGGATCCAGAGGTGGGGCACGGTCTTCCGGCCCAGCGTGTCCAGGGTGACGCCGCCGGGAACGAGGACGACGGAGGCGGGATCGAGCGCATACTCGGTGCCGTCCGAGCGCACCGCGTTGCCGGGTGCGAAGTTGTGGTGCAGTCGCCAGTAGGGACTGAGGATGCCGCGATGATTCCAGTTCTCGTAATGGAGGAACCCGCATTCGTGGACCAGGAACGACGAGGCGCCCGCGCCGGAGAATGCGGTCAGGTCGATGCCCAGCCGAGTGTGGGGATCCCGGTAGTCGCGAGCCAGGGAGCGGGCGGAGGACGATGCCACCCGCCGAGTCTACAGGATTAGCGCCAGGAAAAAAGACACAAATTCGGCGTGATTCCGACATAGCCGTTTCGACCGCGGCAGGCTAGGGGTGGGATGATGTCAAATCCCCCGATCACCCTGAAAAGACGCCGGTTTCTCGCCGGGCTGCTGGCTTCGCAGGCGGTTGCCTGGCGGGCCTTCGCCGAGTCCGGATTTCAATTTCGATACATCGTAGGTTCCTCGATGTATGGCGAGCTGCCGCTGGCGGAGATCGTGCCCGATGTTCCGAAGACCGGTGCCGAGTTTCTCGACATCTGGCCGCGCAAGCACGGCAACCAGCGCGAGCAGGTGGCGGAGATGGGTGAGGAGGCCTTCGCGGCGATGCTGAAGAAACACGACGTGAAACTCGGTTGCTCGACCCGCTACGACCTCGGGCCCTTCGGCCTGCAGGACGAGATGAAGTTCGTCTCCCGCCTCGGTGGCGACCTGCTGATCTGCGGCGGCAAGGGACCGAAGGATCTCGCAGGCGCCGAACTGAAGGCGGCGGTGAAGGATTTCTGCGAGCAGTTGAAACCCCACGCCGAGGCCGCGGCCGCCGCCGGGGTGCGGATCGGGATCGAGAACCACGGCAACAACCTGATCGATTCGCCCGACTCCCTGAAATGGCTCGCCGAGTTCCGGCCCAACGACGCCATCGGCATCGCGCTGGCGCCGTATCACCTGGAGAACCTTGGGCTCGACGCCGGGATGCTGGCCGACCTGATCACGGCGCTCGGCGATCGCACCTACCTGTTCTATGCGTGGCAGCACGGCAACGGCTGTACCAAGCCGATGCCGAAGGAACTGGAGCTGCTTCAGATGCCCGGTCGTGGCGATCTCGATTTCGCCCCGCTGGTGGCGGCCCTGGAGAAGATCGGCTACGCTGGCTACACCGAAATCTTCATGCACCCGACGCCGCGCGGCATTCCCATCCTGCCGACGGCTGCGGAAGTGACTGCGGAGATCAATCGCGGTCGCGCCTACCTCGAAGCGCTGATTTGAGACGGGATTGACATGATTTTTTTGATTTTCTCATCCTGATAATCCCGTAAATCCTGTCCCCAATTATGCCTGACAAAGAAAAAGTCCTCATCATCGTCGGCGACGCGACCGAGACGGTCGACACGCTCTATCCCTACTACCGCCTCATCGAGGGCGGCTACGAACCGGTCGTGGCCGGTCCGGAAAAGCGCGTCTTCCAGATGGTCATGCACGAGGTGCGCCCCGGCTGGACCATCACCCGCGAGTGGGAAGGCTACCAGATCGAGGCCAAGGTCGCGTTCTCGGAGATCGATCCCAGCGACTACCTCGGCATCTTCTTCAGCGGCGGCCGCGCCCCGGAATACATCCGCGAGGATCCCGCGCTGATCGCGATCACCCAGCATTTCTTCGACGAGAACAAGCCCTGCGCGAGCGTCTGCCACGGGGTCGAAATCCCGGCCCGCGCCGACCGGGTGCGGGGACGCCGGATGGCCACGGTGCCGAAGTGCCAGTTCGACCTCGAGGTCTGTGGCGGCACTTTCGTGAACGAGCCCTGCGTGGTCGATGGCAATCTCGTCAGCGGCCGCACCTTTCACGACCACGGTCACTACATGGGCGCGTGGATGAAACTGCTCGACGAAGCCCGGGCCGCCAAGCGCGAGCCGGCGCTGGCATGAGAGCGGGTGGATTCTTGTAGTGTTGGAATGCTGGAATGATGCGCCTCTCCCCGATCAGGAAAAGGACCAGACAGGGTTGGGTCGCGGACCTGACCCTGTTGAGTCTGATCGTCACGACGAGCCTGGGGGTCGTTTCCCAGGTCTCCGGGCATCCGGCGCACGCGGAACCGGTGAATTACCCCTTCGTGGTCGGATTCGAGCGTTTCTACTCCGGCGACGACAATCCGGAATACCTCGCGGAGGGCGGGCTGGTTCTGCTCAACGAGCTGAACTGCGTGGCCTGCCACGCGCCGCCGGAGAACCTGGCGGATCGTCTCACCGGTCGTCCGGCGACGAACCTGGAAGGTGTCGGAGCGCGGCTGCAGCCGCTCGACCTGGAGCTGTTCATTCGCAATCCGCGCTTCGTCAAGACGGACACCATCATGCCGAGCCTCTTCGCGGGGCCGGATCGCGACCTCGCCGAAGTCGAGGCGCTGAAGCATTTTCTCGCCTCGCTCAAAGAAGGGCCGGAGATCACCGCCACTGGGAGTGCGGGCGTCTCGCCCGCGGCAGCGGATGGCTCGGGCTCCGGGGCGGGCGAGACGCCCGCGCTCCCAAGGGGCGGCGACGTCGCGGCGGGGCAGCGACTCTACCACCGGATCGGTTGCGTGGCCTGTCACGCGCCGGAGGTCGGCTACACTCCGGAAGACCTGCCGGAGGGTGCCGAGATCACGCTGGCGGGACTGCCGAGCGTGCCGATGAACCTGGCGGACAAGTATGAGGAGAAAGCCCTGGTGCGTTTTCTCCTCGATCCGGTGGCGCATCGGCCGTCGGGCCGGATGCCGAATTTCAAGCTGAGCGAGGCGGAGGCGGAGGATCTTGCGGCCTACCTGAAGTCCGGACCGAAGCCGGAGATTCCCGAGGAGCTGAAGGCCGAGTTCGAGGCGGCGGCGCAGTTCACCTTCGATCCGGAGAAAGCCGAGGTCGGGCGCGAACTGTTCGCGAAGAAGAATTGTGTCGCTTGCCACCAGCCGGCTCCCGTCGGGATCGAGGCGGCGCCCAAAATCTCCAAACCGCTGGTGGAGTTGGACGTTTCCGATTCCGAAAACCGGCTCGGCTGTCTCGCGGAACGTCCGCCCGGCGGCGCGGTGCCGGCGTTCTTCCTCGACGAGGTGCAGAAGAAGGCCATCGAGCTGGCGCTGCGCGGGATGCGGGAAGTGAAGCCGCTGGATCGCGCGGGACGGATCGACTGGACTTTCACGTCGCTGAACTGCTACGCCTGCCACGACCGTTCCGGCAAGGGTGGTCCGGAGACGGCGCGGCAGCCGTATTTCGCCGTCAACGATGTGGCCGCGCTCTCCATCGGACGCTGGGGCAACCTGCCGCCGTCGCTGGACAAGGTCGGGCGCAAGCTGACCGACGAATGGTTCGAGCGGATTCTCTTCGGCCACGGCGGGGACGGCGAGGTGCGACCCTACATGGAGGCGCGGATGCCGCTCTACGACGAGACGGCCCTGCGGCCGTTGCTGGCGGACCTCGAGGAGGAGGACGTGCGCGAGGATCCGGTCGAGATCGATGTCACCGGCCTGCCCAAGTACCAGCGCGGTCACTACGGGCGCGATCTCCTGGGCGTGAACGGGCTCGGCTGCGTGAACTGCCACGGGGTGAAAGGCCGCCGCGCCATCGGGGCGCCGGTCATCGACCTGACCGAGACGGTACATCGCCTGCAGCCGGCCTATTTCAAGGAACTACTGCTGAATCCCCAGGCGACGCAGGCGGGCACCATGATGCCGCCGATGTTCACCGGGCGGAAGAAGGCGGACCAGGAGGTCGAGCAGATCTGGACCTACCTCAAGGAGATCGACCAGCGCCGGGTTCCCGACGGTTTGCTGAAGGAGGACGACTTCGAACTGAAGCCGGCCGAAGCCGGGGAGCCGATCGTGTTCCGGACCTTCCTCGAGGGAGCCGGTACGCAGGCGGTGGCGGTGGGCTTTCCCGAGGGAGTGAACGCGGCTTTCGACTCGCGGGAATGCCGCTGGCGGATCGCGTGGCGGGGCCGCTTTCTCGATGCCATGAGCACGTGGGACGATCGCTTCTGCGCGCCGGCGGCTCCGCTCGGCGAGGGCGTGACCGAGTTGAGCGATGCCTTTCCCGGACCGGCGACGGAGGCGGAGTTTCTCGGTTTCCGCAAGGACGCCGCGGGCGTGCCGACCTTTCTTTTCGAGGCGGGTGGCGAGCGGATCGAGGATCGGGTCGAGCCCGACGGAAACGGGGGCCTGAAGCGGACGGTGAAGACAGGAGACCAGGTGGAAACCCAGACGATTTCGTTGCAGCCATGAGGAGATTGCTGGAAATGCGCGGGTCTCGCCCGCAGAATTGGACGGCGGAGGCAGCGAAGCGGGCGAGACGCCCGCGCTCCCAGTGGATCGGACTCGCGTTGGTTTTTCTCGCGGGTGTTGCCGCTGCCCAGGAGATCGAGCCCGACCCGACGGACGAGAATCTCTACTACCGGCTGGTCACCTACCCGGTGCCGGAGGACCTGAAGCTCGAGGCCAGCGGTCTGGCCGCGCTTCCGGACGGACGACTGGCGGTTTCGATTCGCAAGGGCGAGGTCTGGATCCTGGAAAATCCGATGGAGGAATCGGAGAAGCCGGTAGACTACACCTGGAAGCGCTTCGCCTCCGGCCTGCACGAACCGATCGGCCTGACCTGGCACGACGGCGCCCTCTACACGGCGCAGCGCAGCGAGGTGACGCGACTGGAGGACAACGATGGCGACGGCGTGGCCGACGCCTACCTCACGGCGGCGAAAGGCTGGGGCGTGACCGGGAATTACCACGAATACGCGTTCGGTCCGGCCTTCGACAAGGACGGCAACCTCTGGGTGACGCTGAACCAGTCGATGGGCAAGGGCCAGGATGTGGCTGGAGAATACAAGGACGACTTCCGTTGGCGTGGCTGGTCGATGATGAAGCCGGCCAAGGGCGGAAAGCTGCGTCCCATGAGTGCGGGACTGCGTTCGCCCCACGGCATCGCCACCAATCATCTCGGCGATGTCTTCGCCACCGACCAGCAGGGCAACTGGTGGGGGACCAACCCGCTCATCCACCTGCGGGAGGGCGTGTTTCACGGGCACGCGGAATCGCTCCGTGACGTGGATCGGCCCGAGTCGCCGGTCAAGAATCCGGGCGAGATTCCGCCCAAGGGCCTCACGGTGGCGGACGCGATCGAGAAGATCCCCGGCTACGTGCCACCAGCGGTGTGGTTTCCCTACACCAAGATCGGGATGAGCACGACCGCGATCCTCTGCGACACGACCGGGGGGAAGTTCGGGCCTTTCGAGAACCAGTTGTTCATCGGCGAGTTCACCGAGTCCTTCGTCAGCCGGGTCTTCCTGGAGAAGGTGAAGGGCGAATACCAGGGGGCCTGCTTCCACTTTCGCAAGGGCTTGCAGTGCGCGGTGCTGAGCCTGGATTTCCTCGGTGACGGATCGATGGTGATCGGGGAATCAAACCGCGGATGGAACTCGCTGGGCACGCGGAGCTACGGGATGCAGCGGCTGGTCTGGACCGGCGAGATGCCCTTCGAGATCGAGAAGATGGAGGCGCGTCCTCAGGGCTTCCGGCTCACCTTCACCAAGCCGGTCGATCCCGACTCGGCGAAGAGTCTCTACTCCTACGCGATGACGAGTTTCACCTGGAACTATCACCAGGCCTACGGCAGCGACGAGATCGACTCGCAGGAAGTGAAGATCACCGGCGCGGAGGTGAGTGCGGATGGCCGGGTGGTGGAACTGACCTGCGAGGGCCTGCGCCCGGGCTACTGCCACGAATTGAATGCCGAGGGCGTCTGGTCGAAGGATCGATCACCGCTCCTGCACGCGGAGGCGTGGTACACGCTCAACGCAATACCGGACCGCGAATGAACGCCGATCGGCGCGAATGTTTCGGAACCGAGTAGAGGACGCCTGGGGGATTCGGGTTTGTTCGCGTCCATTCGCGGTTCACATCGTGGATGTCACGAGGGAGGCGTAGTTCTCCAGCTCCCAGAAGTGGAGAAATTGGTCGCGTCCGATGCGGACGATGCCGTATTTCGGATCCATGAGGAGGATCTCGTCGTTGGTCCGACCCATGGCGACGACGTAGTGGCTCTTCCACTCGTTGCCGGTGGTCATGACGGTGCGACGATCGAGGGTTTCCACCAGGGGGAGGGAGCCGCCGAAATACTTGCCACGCGGAAGGTTGACCGCGCAGATGACGGGACGTCCGTTGTCGATCTGCTCCCCGAGCTGGTTCCACGGATCGCGATCCATGGTCAAGGCGAAGGCGGCGAAGCCCTCCTGGAGGGCCATTTCCCGCAATTGGAGAATGGGATATCCTTCGGGTGACCTCGCGGGATACTTCTCGATGAGCTTTTTTTCCTCGAACCGCGAGCGCGAGGGGTCGTCCTCGATCCAGTAGTTCAGCACCGCGGTCAGCGCGGCGGCACCGCAGGAAAGTTGTCGGGACTGCTTCACGGCCTCGACCCCGCAATAGTTGAAGCCGCGGTAGCGGGCCTGGAAATTCCGGCCCTCGGTGTCCTTGGGGGTGGTGATGCAGCCGGCCAACGGCAGCGCCAAGCCGAGACAGAGAACGAGTAGCGGGGGAGGGGAAAAACTCATGGGAAACAGACCATCATTCCCCGAAGCGCCGGCATTTGTCCAAAAAATTACCCAGCCCCCGAAGGGACTGGGTAATTCCGAAACACGAAACACAAACAGACAGTTACCGAGAAAGTAACCGTAGTCAGGATGTCAGATGATTAAGAGATGTCAACAATTAATCTGCATAAAATGTCATTTTTTCGAAAAGAGTTCCGATTCGCGCACCAGGGAAGGTGGTTTATGCTGGCAACCGAACGTTCCTTCCCGTTGATCTGCCATGAGTTTCCTTTCCGTTTTTTCCGTTTCGATTCGAGCTCTCGCCTTTGCCGGAGCGGTGCTGGGCCTGATCGGATGCGCCTCGCTTCCGGAGGCGGAATACGATGCGGTGGCCCTGCCGCCCAACGATCCCGATGACGTGGTGGTGAAAGTCAGCCTGCAGAATCGGGCGGTCTACGTGATGGAGAAGGATCGGCCGCTCCTGGTGACACCGGTGGCCATCGGGCGACCAGAGACCCCGACGCCGATGGGACGTTTCACCGCCTTTCGCAAGGACGCCCGCAAGCGGTCGAACACCTACGGCTTTCACGTGAACGGTTCCAACATTCGCCCGGGCAAGAGCGCCAACACGCCGCGAGGCGCACGCTACGTCGGATATCCGATGCCCTACTGGGTCGAGTTCAAGCCCGGCTACGGTTTTCACGCGGGATCGGTCTGGCCGACTCCTCGGTCGCACGGTTGCCTCCGCTTGCACCAGAACGTGGCCCCGAAATTCTTCTCCATCGTTCCGCAGGGCGCGCCGATCCACATCGCCAGGACCCAGCCGGAGGACGCCACCCTGGGGCGCAACCTGAAGCGGCCCACGGACTATGCCGATCCCGATCCGCCGGCTTCCTACATGATCAGCGACGCCGCGCTGGTCGATATCATGGGCAAGCGCCTGCGGCAGTGAAGGGGGCGCAACGGCAGGTCCGGCGGTGGTTGACGCCGCCCCGCTCCTGAAGTCTTGTTGGGAAACGTCATGTCTTCCGCCGCTCCCGAGAAATCCGCCGCTCCCGCCGCCCGCCGATCCACCCGGCGGGTCAATGTCCGCACGCCCGAGGTGATGGAGCGGGTCCAGGCCGAGGTGGAGACGCACTACCGCAGTTCGATCGTGGAAAAGATCCGCGCCCGGGGAGGGGAACTCACCATCGGGAACACGACCTTGCGTTTGGCGAAGCAGTTCGGTTTCTGCTACGGGGTGGAACGAGCCATCGACCTCGCCTACGCGTCGCGCCGGGTGTTTCCCGAGAGCCGCATTTTCCTGATCGGGGAGATCATTCACAATCCCGAGGTCAACCGCCAGTTGGCGGAGATGAACATCGTTTCCCTGCCGTGGCAGGAACTGAGCGAGGACTACGACGATCTCACCGAGGACGACGTGGT